>NZ_SMGE01000001.1:6344843-6653812 GCF_004339525.1 Flavobacterium sp. 90
AATTGGAATTAAGGATTTTGATTTGGCAAAAGAAAATAACATCCTTCTACTCGCTTATTCACTTCGCGCTTTAGCCAATTATCCAGCTTATTTTTTCACAATATTATCAATCCAGAACAACATAGCAGTAAGCGGATTTAGATTCAAAAAAGAACTTTTTGATATTTTAAATAATTTTGATGATACGAAATTTGATGAGTTAAATTTAAATCTCCCTTTACCTATAATGCCGGATCATGAGCATGCTGATTTGTTAAATGTCGAAATAAGGCAACAACATACTGAGTCTACGGCAGATCTCAAATACAGAATTTTACTAGATCTATGGAAGTTATCACAGACAAGATCAAAATTAAGCAGTAATGAAATGTTTGAGAATGAATGGCTTAAAGAACTGGAATACAAATATAATCAAGCAATCGAAAAAAATATTAAATTAATTCCTGAAAGCTCGATTAACCAAATATTCATTGAGTGGTACTATAAAAACTGTGAATCAAAAAAGCAGTGGTCTGATCAGGATATCATTTCTAAAATCATTGAAACTGCACAGGAAGAAATAAAACAATCCGCAAATTAAAGCACACAAAAACGCAGAAAAACATTCTGGATATTATTAGTATAAAGTACGGCTTAATTACCTGATTTTTTAAATTCAATCTTCAAAATCATTAAAATATATTTTGCTTGCTTGAGTTTTTTTAAATGATCGGACATAAATGATGTATCCGTAGTCATTAAGATCCTGAACACATTTAATATAGGTATATGTAGAAGAAATTTTAGCAATCGATATTATATCGCGGCTAAATACATCTACTGGATTTATAAAGCCCTTTTCTATTCTAAGCTGTAACAATGCCGCATAAATGGCGATATGCGTCGTACTGATTCTAAAATCTTTTTCGATTGCAGCAAAAAAATCAGATAAGGGCTTTAAATTCTCCATTTGTATTAGATTGAATGAGATTTGCTTTTCCTGTTATTATTTTTTTTTTCAGTTCCGGAAGAATCGGCATCAAGATCAGTACTTTTTCTCTGCTCTTTCGAAGCAGACTGGTTTTCTAATATCGATTTTTTTTCCTCTTTACTTTCCCTATGATTAATTCTCTCCATGTTTTCATCATAGACTTTTACCGTTTTAAACTGCGGATTTGCCTCAATATACATCTTACTCTCGACACCTCCTACCACAAATGTGACTGACTGAAGATTTCCTTTTTTAAGGGAATTCAATAAATCATCCTTAAATTTGGGATTTTCAAGCTCCTTAATGGAGTGTTTTGCCAGGCTGGCTTCCAGGTCATAACCATAATTTTGATGATAATGATTAAGTTTGAAATTGCCCGCCTCATCTGTTTGTTTAAAGTCAATTTTTATCCACGAATTATACAGCTCACCGTCTTTGTTCTTCAGGTCTTTATTGACAGAACGTCCTTCCATTAAATTGTAGGCTTCTTTTAGTGTAATATTACCGCCCGTGCTGTTAATGTAAAAAGTCTGATCTAATGATTCTTTTGAATTTTCTTTTTGAAGACTTACATGGTAGGAATTAAAAAAATACATATCGGTCTGATCTGATTTTTTAAAATTCAATACAGCATTCATAGAATCTGCGCCGTATACACCTTCTCTACTAATCTTAAATTCTTTCTCGCCCTGCATCATCTTTTCTTTCAGGTCTATATCGAATGTCTCTCCAAAACCAGTATATTTTAACTGGTCTTTCAGGTATTCTAAATTTTTCTGATTCATAATGTTTGAATTTAAATTATTATCTAACAGTTCATTTTTTTCCCTTCTATTTGCAAATCCTGTAATTTCAATTGCCTCCTTAAATGAAGTATCAATACCACTACTTAATAGCGCCTCAAGGTCCTTTATTAGAGAATTTGTAGGCAAGTTTTCAAAATATCCAGCATCATTGGTCATAACACAACAATACTCTTGAGCGTCCAATATATTTCTAAAAAACTCAATTGTGTTGCTGTTATTTACAACTTCTATATCAAAAGCTACATAATGATATCCGAGAGAAGCCATCTCCTGAGTAAAACTCAGCATCATCTCACTGTCACTTAAATCGATTGTCATAACATTTATCTTTAAGATTCATTGCTTTATTCCTATAATGAAGATATTTTCTTTGTCAGGTTATTGTTAATATCCACCTCAAGCTGTCTGCCCCCATTCTTTTCAATTAGCTGGATTGTCAGATATTTTTTTTCGGGTATTGTAAATTTTGGAAGTGCATACACAAAAGTCACTTCAGATCTGTCGGCGATAACTTTCCCGCCATTGGTTGTGTAAAGGGGCACAAGTTCAATTTCCTGTGACGCTGTTCGTTTTGACTTTTTCTGATCGCGGATAAAAAAACGCAGCTGATCAATCTCGTAATTGATTTTTGAAGTATTCTCCACTGCAATCCTGAAATACAGAACATCCTGATTAACAAAAATGCCGTCCACTGCAACCTTCATTTCAGATTTGGCTTGCTGCAGTCCCTTTGTCTTTTTCTTTTTAGACAACACTAGAGACGCTAACTGCTCTATCTTCTTCTGATTTTCATTTTCCAGTGAAAATACTATATCCTCATTTACCACAGACAGATTATCAGCGTTTACATTTAAATCAGGACAATCTTCGTTGTAATTTAAGACAAATACAAAAAGCCTGCTGTCTGCCGTGACTATAGTGACATTCGTCTGAATGAAATCAACTTTGCCGGCTTTAAGAAGAAGTATATTTTCAACGCCTTTTGCTTTCTGAATTATAATATCTGAACTTCCTTTATCCATACTTTTAATTGCGTAGGGAAAAACAAGACTTGTTGTTTTTGAATAGCCAATATTCAGATTTACAAGATTATCGGCATTATAATTCGTCTTTCTATTATTCAGCTGCGCAAAGCAAGTTATGGAAACAAGGACCAAGCAGATCAAATAAATCAAGTTATATTTTTTCATCTTTAAATTCTTTTAGTTACTTCAAATTCTTTTGTTTCTCATCATAAAGCAGTACCTGATAACCCGACTTTAGCACAACTTTAATGAGCTTGACCTTTTTGCTCAGCAGACTTTTTGCTGCCTCAACTCCCATACCGGCAGCCTGTGCGCCCCACGAATCTGAAACGCCCGTAAGGCCCAGAGTCTGTATCGACCGATCGGCAGAGGCTTTTGCGACATCCCTGTTTATAGCGCCCGGAATATAAATCCCACTAATCCCGTCCAGATCATATACTGTCAGTTCAACTGGAAAAATTGAGTTTCTAAACTGGATATTATCCACCTTAACCTCGAGCCGCTCCCCTTTCAGCGATGCCATTCCATACAGGAATGTATTCTTAGGGATTACAGTCCCCTGCAGGTTAATATCACTGCTTAGTCTCAGTTTTACAATTGATCCGTTCACAATGATCTGCATCTCATGTATTACAGCCTGAACAGCATTCGGCGGGCTGTCAAATTCTGCGCTCTCATCTGCGGAATAGAATGAATTACTTTTTGAATTATCTAACAAGCTTGTGGTATTCTGTAATGATGTGGAAATATCAATTTCTTTTTTAGGATCAACAGTAAATACTTTCCCTTTTTTACTTTCAGCGGACTGTTTTAATTTTTCCTGTACACGCTGCGGATGCTGGATATCCAGTATATTCTCAAGCATTCCGCCAAGCTGCTGCAGTTCGGGATCAGGTTCCTCTGCAGCTCCCATGGATGCCATCATCCGCTCGAGATTTTTTATCTCCTGTGAACTTTCTTTTGATCTGCCATAGGATTCAAATTCGCTCATGTCCTGTCCATAACTATCGGCAGTAACAGGCTGGCTGATTATCTTTTGAAGTGCTTTTATCTTTTCGTATATTTTCTTTTCATTTCCCTGCTCTAGTGGAGTTGAATTGAATCCTTTAATGCCTTTTGAAAACAGGTGCTTCTCAAAATCTTCTGCCGTAAATTCATCATCGAGTCCCTTTGAAATTGTACTCGTTGAATAATTAGGATCCTTTTTAATCTGTTCCAAAAGCTTTAATGAGTCGGTGGCAGCCTGATCATAATAACTCAATTTATCAAGGGCAGAATCTTCTTTAAATTTTGGCATGGGCAGCTTAAAATTAAACCCTTTTTTATGCTCGCTGGAAGATATCGCCGCTTCCATTCTGCCGCCTCCCAAAACGTAAAATAATAATGTTATAAATGGAAGTGTTATTAAAGGCAGAACCAAAAGCATTTTTCTTTTTTTTACTTCTTTTATCGATAGTGTTTTTGTTTCCATAATTCATTTCTTTTTTTGATTAATTGGCAAAACTGTAGAGACTTCAATTCTATTTTTAGCAGAAAAACTCTCTGCAAAAACAATCCTACAGATATTATAAATGAGATAACCGGCACTTAAAACCACAAATGCAAAAAGAAGCGCAATCTGCTTTTTCTTTGATAAACCAGCGGTCAGACTACTCATTTTAATGGACCACAATTTTTGCAGTTTCAGGTAGTAAGCCGAATAGATATAATCCTCATCCCGTTTTTTAAATAATTGCTTCATGATTACCTATTTCCTGTTCTCTACTCCAATATCACTATTCTCTATGGTTTCCCAGCGTTCAATAAGAAAACCATGCGGATTGTTGTCGCTTCTTGAGACGTTGCGAAGGCATCCTCTGGTAATGAGGTTTCTTTTCGAAATACTCGTAGTCCTGATTATATTCTGTTTGGCATAACAGCTGAACGTGTATGGATATTCTTTGATATCGATGGCTACGCTGTCAATCTGAATGGTCTGGCTGATGTTGCCCGAAATTATTCCTGAGTAAAAGCCATTTTCTTTCAGGTCATCATAGATCCGCTTTGCACTGTCATCGGCCAGATAAAGTGCCTTTGTAATATTTGTTTTAATCACTTTATCATCCGGATCAAGGGTAAAGAAAAGCTTGTGAAATGTTCGTACGTGGTCTCTTGCTTCTACCGGGACATTATCCCTGCGGTCAGAAGCATACGCTTCAAGCGCCTTACCGTTCGCCAGTATGTATACCTTATCGCGTGTCAGGGACACAGATTCAAAACTTTTATAAACAGTATAGCAGCAAATCATTACACATCCGACAATAACAAGCATTGTAAAGCCTCTTACATATCTGAATGCCGAATCAATATTTTTCATTTTAGTAAACATAGTAAGGATTTTTTTAGGTATGCTTTGAGTTCCCGCTGAGTTTGTCGCCCATATAATTTCCCTTTTCCGCAAAGTATGGACCGCTGCCTGCTGAAGAAGCCATGCTTCTAGTCATTCTTGTATCTGCGTCGCCCATTGCATCGAGAACCATTCCGGCACCCTGAGTCGTTCTGGAAACTATCGAATTTGCAGAGCTGCCAAATAAACTGGTAACTTTCTGTCCCAAAGCACCACCTCCCGCGGCATGTACAATATAGTTTGCTACCGAGGGAACGGTGAAGTAGCCAATAATACCGATAATCATAAATATTAAATAAGCAATGTCTGTCCTGCTGAAAAATGTATCTCCGGTTGACTGCACCTGCGAGAGATCAAGCTTCAGCATTAATTCCTGAATTTTCCCGATAATACTTCCAAAAATATTGGCTACAGGGAGCCAGAGATAAATATTGATATACCTGGCCAGCCATACAGTCAGAGTGTGCTGAAAACCATCAAAAACGGCTATTCCAAATACAAGAGGGCCGAGAATTGACAATACAACCAATTGAAATGTTCTTAACGTATCAATACATAGCGCAGCCGACTCAAAGAGCACTATGAGCACTTCGCTCATCCATTCCTTTACCGAATTCCTAAAGTTATAGGAGGCCTTTTCCATCGCAAATTTGACATCGTTGCCAATTCCAGCCAGCATGCTTTCATCCGACGGATCTTCATCATGCGTATATTTATACCATCTGTCCCTGTCACCCGATCCTGTTACGCCAACATACATTTTCCAGGGATCGGTTTCTTTAATCGCTTTTTCCTTCTCCTTTAAAAGCACAGCAACCGCGTTATTAGATCCTGATACCATTGCTGCCGTCGCAGTTACAGTGGGTTTCATAACCCCATTGATAAGGGACAGGACAGACGGGAAAATCATAATGCAGAATCCTATTACAAAAGGCCTGAAAAGAGGATAAAAGTCAATTGGTTCGGCATTTGCAATATGGCGCCACACACGCGAGGCGATAAACCAGATCGCTGCAAAGCCTGCTATCCCCTGCCCTACAGCTATTAAGTTACTGCATAAAGGCATCATCTCGTCGTAAAGCTGTTCTAATACCGAATGAAGACTCTGTATGTCGTCTCCTAGTCCCTGAGCCTGTATAGTAGATTGAAAAAGCAGCGACCCAATTATCAAAAACAATTTTTCAAATTTTTTCAATAAAATCATACCCTTAGTTTTTTAATTCGTGAAATTGCTTGGAAGCGGAAATATCATTTGATTCTTTTGCTCTCTGCAGAAGCAGCACGTTTGATGATGCATTAAAATCTCTAAGAAAGGAGATCTTATCCTGCATCTCCAGATAGACAGCATCTATTGCCTCGAGCCTTTCGTCGTCTGACATCCTGAGTTTATCAGCCGTTACAACCATTATAAGCTGGTCAAGATTTCTTAGGCTCTGATCCAGAAGATTGCCGTACACTTTTTCAAAATAACTGAGTTCCTGCTGGCTGAAACTGCCGCTTTTTGCAAAGCTGCTGAACCCTTTTTTACTTTCCCTGACCAGAAGGATCTGCAGATTTACAATTTCACCTACTCTTTTGTAATTTTTTACCGTCGATGATACCTGCATCAGGGCATCCAAAAAAGTTTTATGGAGGCTGAAATTCCCTTCAGTCATATCTTTTACAGTCTTGTACCCTCCCGAAAGAAGTTCATAGCCTTTTTTCATATCACTTAAAATCTTCTTGAACTGGGATAACTTTTCAATATTTAAGATCAGCTGCTGGATTTCAGCAGACTGGGCTTCTGCTTTTAACGGAACTAAGAATAACAAGATCATGACTACTGTAAACACTGTTTTTTTCATCGTGCATAAATTATTGATACATAACACTTAATTGCTCCGCTTCTTTTAAATGCTTTGCTTTAGACAAAGACAAAAGTCCAGCTTCACGGCTGAAAGAAATACACAAATTATAATCCTCAAGCATACTTTTATGAAGCCCGTCAATGCGCTCAATTCGCTGGTCATCGTTTAATTCCATTTTTGAATCTGCAATAACCAATAAAAGGTGATCCAAAGTATCGTTGCAATTCTCAAGTAACCGCTTCAAAGAACGCTCTACATAATCCAGTTCAGTACCATGAAACAAATCGGCCGCATTTAGAGTCTTGATCGTCTTGCTACTTACTTTGATTATCTTCACCTGCATGGAAATTATTTCTGCTATCTTGTAGTAATTCCTGACTTTGGGATTAACTTTCAAAAGCGAAGAAAAATAATCTCCGTGCAGGCTCACTTCTCCTTTCTTCACATCACCGATAAAATTCAGTCCCTTGGAAACCGCAGAGTATCCCTTTTTTGCATAATCAATGTATACCTTAAGCGCAGCTATCTGAAGAAGAAGTTCTTTCCTCTGCTTGGCCTGCCCAGTCATTTGATGGGAAAAAACCAGTACAGCAGTTAGAATTAAAATTATTTTTTTCATGATTTTTAGCTTATTTACGGAATTCCGTAAAATTGTTTTGTTTGATTTACTTCCGACTCTGTTTTGGCTCTCTGAAGACTAAGCAAAATATTCTGCTGATTAAACAGTTTAAGGTCATCGTAGTTCGAGTCGATTTCATCAGAGGCCTTATTAATGATTTCAAGTCTTTTTAAATCACTCATCTCAGTGGTGAAAGATTCCAGTATTAAAAATATCTGATCCATATTCTTTACACTTTCTTCCAAAATACCGTTGTACACATGCTCCATGTAGCGAATTTCATCTTCCTTAAAATGAAAATCCTGGCGAAACAGGTTCCATGCTTTTTCATACTCCTGAACCAGTTTGGTCTGCTTCTTGGTAATTTCCTTTATTCTTTGATAATAGGTAATTACAGATTTGACTTTACTCAGCTCCTGGTAATAACCTTTATAAAGTTCTTTTTGTTTCTGTGTCCAATCCGAGATTTCATCCAGTTTTAATTTAGACAGCACATTTTCAAGCTGTTTCTGTGCATTTTGAAGCCAGATTGTTTTGTTCTGCAGTCTCTGGATTCGCAGATCTATCGCTTTGATTACTTTTTTAGTGACTGCTTTTACAATTTCAAGTATCGGCAGTACAGCGCTTTTTTCTGCCGGTCTTGCAGGAGTGCTAACTAGCAGCAGACAGATCAGACAGGTAATTATTCTTGTTTTCATTTTCAATTTTTATTTTCCGATTCTTATTTCATTTGCCATTGCAGCAATTCCTTTTTTAATATCTCCGCCAAACTTTGCCGCATATTGGTTCATTTTCATCTTCTCGCTCTCTTCGGTTGTATAGGCAAGATATTCCTCCAGCGAGACCTCTGTCCGGTATACTTTGGAAGACATGCCCCCCAAGGATATAAATACTTCTTTGTATTTTTTTGAGGGATCATTGGCTTTGTTGACTGACAGTACGAGCGCTTTTTCTTTTTCCGTCAGACCCAGAAGTTCCTGAATCTGGTCAAATTTGTTCTGGTATTTGCTCTGATCCAAAAGTATTTTACAGTCGCTGTTATTGATGATTGCCTGTTTGACAACCGGCGAAGAAATGATATCTTCCACTTCCTGCGTTACTACTATAGCTTCTCCAAAGAACTTACGCACAGTTTTGAATAAATACTTGATATATTCTGCCATTCCTTCTTTTGCGATTGCCTTCCAAGCCTCTTCGATCAAAATCATTTTCCGGATTCCTTTGAGTTTTCTCATCTTGCTGATAAAAACCTCCATAATGATGATTGTGACCACTGGAAAAAGTATGGGATGATCTTTGATATTATCGAGTTCAAATACAATGAAACGTTCTTTCAAAAGTTCCAGATTCTCTGTTGCATTCAGTAGATAGTCAAACTCACCGCCTTTATAATAGGGCCTGAGAACGTACAGAAAATTAGTAATGTCAAAATCTTTCTCCTTTACTTTATCATTCTCCAGAATTCTGACAAACTCATCTCTTAAAAATTCATAGAAGCTGTTAAAACACGGGAAAATCTCCTTTTTACTATCGAGTTTTTCATAGTATAACTGCAGCGCATTGGAAAGCGCCACATACTCGCTTCTGTTAAATGTTTCATCACCTTTCTTCCAAAGTGCCAAAAGGAGTGTTTTGATGCTTTCTTTTTTCTCAGTATCCAGACTGTGCCCTTCTGAAATGTAAAAAGGATTGAAGCGTATGGGATTCTTCTCATCATAAGTAAAGTAATATCCGCCAACCATATCACATAGCCCTTTATAGCTGTGACCAACATCCACAAGCACTACATGTGTTCCCTGCTCATAATAGCTTCGAACCATATGATTGGTAAAAAAGGACTTGCCGCTTCCCGATGGCCCAAGTATAAACTTATTGCGGTTGGTGCATATTCCTTTTTTGACGGGCTCATCACTTATGTCTACATGTACTGGTTTTCCAGTCAGCCGGTCTCCCAATCGGATTCCCATAGGACTTAATGAAGAACGGTAACCCGTTTCCATATTCAGAAAGCAGACTGCCTGCTCGGTGAAAGTATCAAAAGTGTCATTCATTGGAAAATCAGCAGCATTACCGGGAAGTCCCGCCCAGTATATCTGCGGAGCTCCAACGGTTTCCTGTTTGGCGGCAGCATCCATCTGAGCCAGAGCAGATGAAACCTGGTTTTTTATTTCCTTTAGGTTTTCCTCACTATGGGTCCACGCCAATACATTGAAATGTGCTTTGACAGGCAGTCTCTGCTGCGAGATCGATTCATTGAGAAAATCGTTTGTCGCATCACGGGCTATCATATTCTCACGGCTGTAGGCTGATAACGATTGAAGCCTTAGTCTTTTGCTCTCCAGTTTCTGGATAGTTTTCTGTGCATCTTCAATAAAAATATACTGGTTATAGATGTGATTACAGGATAAAAGCTGTCCCAGAGTTGAAGCAAAACCGATGCTGAACTTAGTTTTGTCCGTAGAGTAACGGTCAAAATTTATACGTGATCCACACAGTCCCGGAAGATCAGCCGCATCCCCGAGAGTAAAGAGCTGACTATACTTATCCCCTATTCTCAGACCGTCTTTAAATGAGATATCATTAAATACAAATTCACTTTCCCGCTCTGATAAGAAACAGTATCGTTCAATTAGTCCAATCTTTCTGCTCTGGCTCTTCAGATCTTCATTTTTAAGCCTGTTGAGCTTTACAAACCCACTGTCTTCCAGTACTCTTTTGAACTGTCCTGCCGAATCCAAAAAATCCTGCAGCAGCTGGGGCTTCAAAGTTTCCTCCGGCACAGGAGTATTTTTGATCAGAGTTGAAAATAATGAGGTGGAACTTTTTCTTCCCGCCGGCTTTTTAGTCAGCATAATGTAACAGCTGTGATCCAGAAACGGTCTTTCATTGAAAAAACTTTCACTGCTCCTGCTCAGGAAACTGTTATCATCATTTGAAAAATCAGCTTTGTATCCTTTTTCCAAAAACCAGTCCTGCTTGTGAAATACGCAGAATTTCGGCAATAACTTAACTGCCTTAATCCAGGACTGATGAAATGCCTCATATTCCTGATCAGACAATGTGAATATTTCAGGCAGTTCTACTTTAAATACGATGGTAACGTCTCCCTGTTTCGAAAGGATGCAGTCATGTTCGACATCCAGTATCGGTAAAATTTCTTCTATCTTCTTCTCCATTTCTCATTCTATTACCTTTATTACGTCATACGGCTATCATATTATAAAAATACCTCTGCTGTTGACTCTTATATTTTTGGGAAGCTGCTTCCGGGCGAGCGCTTTCATCATGCCGTGTTCGCCATAAGTATTACTCATCTTATAGATTTTTACTACCAGAACAGTTCCAGAGCCCGCAATAATTCCAATACACATAATTGATGGAATACCCATAATGTAAAGGATTGCAAAAACAATCATGAGCGATACGCCCCCCCCGCCCAAATACCAGATGTACTGCGCCTTTAGTCCCTTGAATTCAATACTTTTATTGATTCCTTTGTTGATTTGGTATACGCTTACTGCCATTATACTCCAAAGAATGATTTGATAACAGTTGCCACTACAACAAGAAAAACACAGCTGCCGAACCATGCTGCCGCCACTTTACCAGTATCAGGATCACCGGCATTCCATTTCTGGTATACCTTCACTGCTCCAATAAGGCCCAGTATAGCTCCAACAGCATACATAAGTTCTGTACCTGCATCAAAATAACTCCTCACTTTCTGATTCGCTTCATTTATTCCGGCTACTCCGTCCTGGGCAAATCCATTTCCGTTGATGAGTACCCCTAAAAGAAAAGAAGTAATTAGTACCTTTCTTTTCTGTAAAAAACTCCTTAATTTCCATCTCCACTTTTTCATCATTCATCAATTAAAGGTTAATATATTTGCAATAAAAAACAGAGGAATATCGCCGTCTCATCAGCTATTTCCTTGTCACATTATACCATACCGCACTAGAGCGGACGGGGAATATTCCTCTGTAAGTTTTTTATGAAATGGTCTCATCCCACAAGCCATCCATTTCCGGGTAAGTTAAAATCAGCTGTGGGTGCTTTTCGCATTCTGAGACCATAAGGGCATTGATTTTTTCCCGAAGGGTAGATTTCCTTACATACGGGTATTCTTCAAGAATAAATTTCACATAGTTTTTGAATTCAATTCCAGAGAAATTATTTTGAACTGCTTCTGAAATTGCCTTTTCCAATTTAGAAAAGAGTTCCCTTGCATCTTGCAGAGTGTCAAATGGCTCTTTAAATTCAGCGAATAAATCCTTTAATTGATCAACTGCCGGAGCCTTTGGAGTTTTAAAGAATTTTAATTTTGTATTGCCCTTTAGCAGCTCTTTAAGAGGATCCAAATAAAATTTAAGAATTACAACAATGTACCAAAACAGTACCACTACTAAAACTGTAACTGCATAGTCACCCCATGAAATATTAGAAAGCATAATCATCTTCATTTATCGTTACACACTAACTCTTGCTTTAAATCGTCAACACGTTACGATTTATTTACAGGTCAAAGGAACGATAAGAACAAAATCTCTACAAGGACAACTTTTAGCTGCTCCCCAAGTTGCTCCCCAAATTATCTGAAATAACAAAATAAAAAAACCTCCTTACGGAGGTTTAATAAGCGGATGAACCCGTTAATATTGCTGTATATGTTTAATTATTCGCTCCAGGGTCTTTATAGCAATTTCCTTGTCTCTTTCCTCTGCAGTATAGGATTTGCTTCTCATGGATTTGTAGGAGAGATCCCTTTTCTGTGAGGTAGATAGATAAGGAACAATTGATTTGAAAACCTGGTTCATTGATTTTGCCTTTAATATTCTCGATTCATCCCCTGCCCGGAGAATTAATCCGATCTGGTCTGTTGACAATATGCATTCTACTTTTTCCTTTAGCAGATCGTGCTGCAGTTCCTCTTTCGATACGGTCATCTCTTTTTGGCCAATATTCAGCTCTATACTTTTTTCAATATATTCAGTTTCATATTTTATCCAATTGGTTACTGAAACTTTTATATTGCTTTGACATGGATCGAAACAAATCTTTTCACTAGTTTCCATCTGATTTAATTCTTTGAAAACAATCAGTAAAAAACCTAATTTTCCAGATTTTTGATTTTTAGCTGTCAAATGGGTTGCAATTCTTGTGATTATATAACTGTAATAATCAGCTGAATTGAAATTTAAATTTATCAGCCTTTCATCCAGAAGCGAAAAAAAATTCCCATCCTTTTGTTCAAAATTGAATTTCTCAATGAGGTGCAGCAGGTTCTTTTGGTATCTTAACTGCCTGTATGTAGTTTTAGGAGCGTTACGGGATTGAAACTGCTGATTAAAGCTATCTATTATAATCTTCAGGGTCTTACAATCGTCACTGATATTAGATTTTAGATCTTTTATGTTTCGAAGCCTGAGCATAAGTTCACGTCTAGAAACCTGCAGGTATGTTACAGGCACTCTTTGATCCACGTTTAAGAATTCTTCAAATCGCGTTTCTATAAAAGAAAGTAAATCAGATAAGGTATCTACTATAGTTTGTGAGATCTGCAAAATGCTTTTTGTCTTATACCGGTCATTTTTTCTGTTCTCCGCAATCTTGTCTATCAGGAATATAAAATAGGAATGGTATTTCCGGATCAAAAGCCTGACCTCGCTTTTCTTTCTGGTTGAAAATACCTCGTCTTTGATTTGAATTTCAATATTGAGAGCTTCTTTCTGTATAGCAATGCAAATAGTGGTTAACTCCTGCTCCGTAATATTAATCACATTACGATTTTGAACAAGGTTGCGCAATATCAAAGCATCTAGCCACTGTAACGGATATTTTCTAATCATCATACTATTGTTTTGATTGACAATTATGCAACAAAAACTAGCGAGTCTTAATTTTTTCCATTGCACTTAAACGATACTGAGATGGGGACAAATTGGTGTGTCTTTTAAAAAAAATGGTAAAACTGTTTGAACTTGAGAATTCCAAATCTTCAGCAATTTGCGATACTGTATTTTGAGGGTCTTCTAGCAGTTTTTCCGCTTCAGAGATAATAGTCTCTACAATTAGTTTCTTAACGGTTTTACCTGTTATTTCCTTTACCATTTGATTTAAATAGCCGGCTGTAACAAAAAGGGAGCCGGCATAAAACTGGGCGTTGTGCTGTTTTCTGTAATGAATGGACAAAATAGTGAGAAATCGAATTATTAAACTTTCTTTTCTCGTAAACTGCAGAGCAAAATCATTTGAATGTTTTGCGTAGAGTAATCTCAGTTCATACATAAAGAGGTTAAAACTTATGCGATGCAGTTCATTATCATTGCTGCTAACTGCTGGATCTCTGGTGACAAAATACAGCACTTTATATATCAAGGAAAGAATTAACATCTCCTTTTCATCCAATTTTATCTTAATTGATGCTCTTGTAATTATAAATTGTAAGGCCTCAATTAGTTCCTGTCGCAAACTATTTTTTATTGCGTATTCGAAGCTGAAAGTGATCAGGTAAAACTGAAGCTTTCCTTCAAACTGCACGATGCTGCAATATGAATCGCTTGGTATCACCAGCAAATCCATATCTGACAGAACCTGATCAGCCTGCTGAAAGTGGACAGTTAGTTTTCCGGATTTAATTAATAAAATTGAATAGTTTGATACCCGAAATGATTCACCCACAGGGGACTTTAATACATAATTTTTGATAATATGAATTGCTAATCCCCTAATGGGCAGATCATCCAAGTTGGTATTGATCAAATCTCTGATCATAATTTCTACATTTAAACTGAAAATTAAAATTGAGTTAATTTGGTTAATCCTTTTCGCCGAAAGCTCTTTCCATAATTGTAAAGGCCATAAAATATAGATTTGATAAGATCGTTATATAAAGGAGATAGGTCAGCTTTCGCGGATGGGTTATTCTTTTCTCACCGTTTAAAAGGTATTCCACTATTTCATCATAACTAAATAGATCGATTATAAAATAAAGACATACAATATTCAGTATGATAAGTAAAGTGTAGAATATAGTTCGACGTTTCATTTTCAGTTATATTTTTTAATTTCTAATGAGTGCAGGCAGTAAAGCGATTACGGTAACTAGTGACGCCTGGTTATTTTTAAAGAAAGGTCTGGCCGGTTTTGTACCAACTGATTTTTCCCAGTCGCGATCCTTGCGTTCGGCCTCCGCAAATAGTGCGTAACTTGAAATAGTGGACACCGTAAGTATGGTTTCTTTTTCATCCTCATTCAAATCCACACTTGCTACAATATCTGCATCAAAATCAATTATGTAATCTCTGACTACAGCGTATTCCGCGTCTTGCTGAACTATTAGATTTTGAACAAATGTGGTCAGCATAATTTTGCTTGAGGAACTTATAAAACTATTTTGAATAATTTCAATTAGTTTGGTATCGGGATCATTTAAGATGTCTAGAATTTCCTGATCAGAATAGCCCAGATTGGACTTTTTAGCAGAACGATTTACATTTAGAGACGTTAGTATAAATGAAATTTGGTTATTAATTTCTCCTACAGAATTAGGAGCGTTATTATTCCTTAAATATTCCTGAATAATGTTATAATATTCTTTGCCCTTATTATCAAAAGGATTTTTGGAACTCAAAGGAGAAGTTTCATTGCGTTCAATATTTTCAGGGTTAGAAATTTGATTTTTGTCCATTCCCTCTTCCGAATCAGTTGAGCAGGCAGTAATTAATAGAAATACGAAACTGGTTAATAAAAAATTTTTCATGATTTGTTTGTTTGATGTGAATAAGAATTTCTTCTTAGTTCATTTCATCCGGATTAGCAGAACCTCTATCTGGCACGATGCCCGATATTTTGCTGTTGAATTCGAAGCAAATCTACTCCCACCGAAAATCCCAGACAAGCATAGTAGTGTGGGTTTTCGGTAAATCACGTATGGATTTTCGGTAAATCCATACCCTATTTTCAAAATTAATCCACTACTATTCAGTGTTTTATGTAAGTTTTATGTTACTTTTATGTTATGGAGACGTTAATGAGACTAGAATAGCGTTTGATTCTCCTTTTACGATAGATTCGCCTCAAAAACATCAAATATGACTCAGCATCGTTATCTCTTTCTCCTTATTGCTACTCAGATAATGCTATCGCAAAGAAATAATTTCCATGTACCTGATTCTTTAAGGAACAAAAACTTTGAATATCTGGATGATAAAATATACAGTTACAAAGGAGATAGCAGCAAAGCTGCAGTTTATATGTATACTTTTCTATATAAGGCAAAAAAAGAACAGAATTACAAAGAAATTGTCAATGGCTATCAAAATATCCTCCATGAGTCTCCGGAAAAACAAAGACTAGTTTATGCTGACAGTATGATATTAGCCGCTGAAAAATCCGGTATGAATTCTTTACTGGGTTCAGCCTATCTGTCTAAAGGGATTGTATATTATAGTAGAAAAGAGCTTCATGAGGCCTTAGATAATTACATAGAAGCAAACAAATACATTTCCAAAACTTCGGACCAATATTTAAAGTTTAAGGTTAAGTATAATATTGCCATCATTAAATCCTATTTAGGCTATTATGATGAAGCTATTGCGTTATTGACTGAGTGTGTGGATCATTTTAAGAATGAGGGATCAAGACCCTATTTAAATTCTCTTCATGCCCTGGGACTTTCCTACAATAAAATTGGAAATTATGGCAAATGTACTCAGACCAATCTTTTAGGAATATCCGAAAGCGAACGACTGGAAAATAACGACATGGTCCCCTACTTCATTCATTCAGAAGCAGTCAATCAATTTTTTAAGGAAGATTACAATGACGTTATAAAAAATCTTAAATCAGTTGCAGACCAGATCAAAAAAAATGAAGATTTTGCCAGTGAATCTATAAGCTGTTTTTACATCGGTAAAAGTTACTGGAAATTAAAAAAGTATGAAGATGCCGTTTCTTATTTTTTAAAAGTAGATCAAATTTATAAAAGTCATGGCTATATTAGACCTGATCTGCGAGAGGCTTATGAATTATTAATCAAATATTATAAAACACAAAATAACTTAGATTCACAACTATATTGTATTGAACAATTGCTGCTGGCAGATAACTACCTTAATGAAACCTATAAATATTTGGTAAGCAAACTGCACAAGGAATACGATACAAATGAGCTTATCTTTGAAAAAGAACAAATCCAGCAGCAGTTCATAAAAGAAAAAAAACAAGGGTATGTATTTACTGGTTTGGCAATTGCACTTCTCCTGTTGTCATCATTTTTGACCTTTAATCACTTTAGAAATAGAAGACTTTACAAAAAAAACTTTGATCAGTTAATGCTGCAATTGAATACTGGTAAGGCTCCTAAAGATAAATTCAGATCATCTGGTGATAATCTGACAGATATAAATCCTGAAACGGTTTCCTATATAATTAAACAGCTGGAAAAATTTGAAAACGAAAAAAAATTCCTGCAAAAGGATTTAACTATCTCTAAATTGGCCGTAATGTTTAATTCAAATCAAACCTATGTATCAAGAATCATCCGTCATTACAGCGGAAAAGCATTCAAAGATTATATAAATGATCTGAAAATTGAGCACATTATCGCCTTGCTTCACAATAACAAAAAAATAAGAAAATATAATAATTTAGCGTTGGCAGAAGAAGCTGGTTTCAGCAGCAAACAACTCTTTGCACAATTATTTAAAGCCAAAACAGGTATGCCGACAGCTTACTTTATCGAACAGCTTAAAACGGAAAGTCTGTGATGAATAAACTATAACGAATTTTAAAATTATATATTTGCCCGCGTAATTAAAAAAACAATTTATCATGAACGATCTTATTGCAAAAATTAACGCAGAAATCGAAACATTTAAAAATGAATCTGAATCATTATCAGAAAAAGGAGTAAAAGCCGCTGGAGCTAGAGCTCGTAAATCTTCTTTAGAAATTGAGAAACTTTTAAAGGAGTTTAGAAAAGTATCTATTGAGGAATCAAAAAAGTAATTAAAATTTAATTATAAAGCCCTTCAAATAAATTTGAAGGGCTTTTTTCATTGTTTATCTATAAAAATACTTTCTAAATATTAAATAGTTAAAGAAAATCATCTTTACATACCTTTATCGGGCCAAAAATCTTTCGGGGAACAATTTAAAACTTTTGCAATGTCATTTAAATGTTGAACATTATACTTTGCTTTTTTTGAAGATTCAATATCTCCTATAAACCCCACACCCTTATCCAATCTAAGAGATAATTGTTCTTGAGTAAAGCCCTTTTCCTTGCGGATAGTTCTAACCCTATCAATTATATAATTTTCTATTTCGGATAATTTCTCATTCATATTATACAAATAGCCAACATTATTTGTTAAATTTCAATGGACTATAGTCCATATTTGTTGTTTTTTATTATATTTGCATTCTATTACATATATTTGCGATTCTTCAGAAAAATATTTGAAGCACTCGCTTTGAATCTCGCGTTAGGAAACTGGTAATTTTTGCAACGAGATGATAAGTAAGATGCTCACGTCTTTTGGCGTGGGCTCACTTATTGTTGCAACGGTATACCAGTACCTCTAACGCAGTAAGATGAGTTCCACGCCTTTTTTGTTAAAACTCCCTTTCTATTCATAGCGGCATTACTCTTATTTCAAGTTTCGCAACTTCTGACAAGTTGAACTTTTTAATTTTTCATTGCCTGTGTCTTAAACAAAAAATTACTTTATGATCGTTAAGCCGTTTACTTAATGCATAAAAAATGGCCCTCAGCTGCAGCGACCAAACTAGAGCAGAGGACCTTAGCTAATCAAAATCTCTTTAACTAACCAATTCCAATATTATGAATTATTTTTCATTCTACAAGGGTGGAAAAACGCTTTATTGCCTAACTTTAACGGCAATTCTGTTTTCTTTTTCCTCGTCGTTTGCCGGAAATACTTACCGGAAATTTTCTTCTATTTTTCAACAGCATCAGGTACATGGTACCATAACCGATGGCACCGCTCCACTGCCCGGAGTCACTATCGTCGTAAAAGGTCGTGCATCCGTTACAGCTATAACAGATTACACGGGGCAGTACTCAATAAATGTTACGGCTTCAGATACTCTTATTGTATCATTTATTGGATTCAAAACCTTAAAAGTTCCGGTTTCCGGCCGTTCGAAAATCGACATTACACTGCAATACGATACTACAACCCTTCGAGAAGTTAAAATAAATGCTGGTTATTACTCTGTTAAAGAAAGTGAACGAACGGGAAGCATTGCCCGTATAACTTCCAAAGATATTGAGACCCAGCCCGTCACTAATGTGCTCGCCACAATGCAGGGAAGAATGGCGGGAGTTGAAATAACTCAAAATACCGGTCTTCCCGGAAGCGGATTCGAAATTCAGATCCGCGGGCAGAACAGTTTACGTTTCAATGGAAACAGCCCGCTGTATATTATTGACGGTGTCCCCTATTCTTCCCAGAGCATAGGAAGCAATATGACATCCGGCAATATGCCAGCCGAAAACAGCCCACTGAACAGCATTAATCCAGGCGACATAACAGCCATTGAAGTACTTAAAGATGCCGATGCAACAGCAATATACGGGTCTCGGGGCGCCAACGGAGTGGTCCTGATTTCAACAAAAAAAGGCAAACAGGGCAAGACGGCTTTCTCCACAACATATTCGTATGGCTTCGGCCAGGTGGCCCATTTCATGGATGTTCTCAGGACGCCCGATTATTTGGCCATGAGAAGGGAAGCATTCGGCAACGACGGCTATAACGAATATCCAGATTATGCCTATGATGTTAACGGCACATGGGATCAGAACCGAAATACAGACTGGCAGAAAGAGCTCATTGGAGGGGTTGCGACATACAGCAATCTACAATCCTCACTTACAGGCGGCACCGAGCGCACCAGTTTTCTTCTGAGCGGAAACTATAGCAGGGAAACTACCGTATTTCAGGGAAGCTTTGATTATGTGAAAGCGGGAGGGCATTTGAGTCTGAACCATGAATCTCAGGACAGCAGATTCAAAATCAGCTTTTCGTCAATTTATACCTCACAGTCAAACAGCCTGCCGGCCATAGATATCACCTCCACAGCGCTTCTGCTTGCTCCCAATGCTCCCGCACTGTATGACGGATCGGGCAACCTAAATTGGGAGAACAACACCTTTGACAATCCTGTGGCTGCGCTTGAGGGAAAAATTAAAGGCCAGACTAACGATTTGGTGGCTAATGCGCTTTTGACCTACGATCTTGGAGCGGGATTTACCGCAAAGGGAAATTTCGGATATACATTCCTTACCCAGAAGCAATTGAACTTGCGCCCATCCACCGCCTTAAATCCCGCATACGGAGCAGGCAGCGAAAGCTCCATCGTATTTACAAACAGCTTGGGAAGGAATTCATGGATTATCGAGCCTCAGCTAAACTGGAACCATAAATTCGGCAAGCTGTCTCTTGACGCATTGGCGGGAACCACTTTCCAGCAGCAGAAAGGTACCAGACAGGTAAATTATGCAATTGGATTTGCCAATAACAGCCTTATGGAAAATCCCGCATCGGCATCCCGAAATCTGGTTTTAAGCAGTGATGAAAATCTGTATAAGTATGAGGCTTTTTATGCAAGGCTGAATTTTAATTGGGAAAGCAGGTATCTTCTTAACGTGACTGGCCGCCGTGATGGCTCGAGCCGTTTTGGCCCCGGCAATCAATTTGCAAACTTCGGTGCCGTCGGTGCCGCATGGGTATTCAGCCAAGAAAATATGATAAAAGACGATATGCCTGTTCTAAGTTTCGGCAAACTTCGCGCCAGTTATGGAACTACGGGAAACGATCAGATTGGAGATTATCAGTACTTGGACACCTACAGCGTGGCCGCTGCAAAATATCAGGGCATTTCAGGGCTTCAGCCAAGTAGGCTGTTTAATCCTGATTTTGGATGGGAAACAAACAAAAAATTGGAAGTTGCGCTCGAAACAGGCTTTTTTAATGATAGGATATTTTCAACCGTTGCCTGGTTCCAGAACCGTTCCTCCAACCAGCTTGTCGGAATTCCGTTGGCGGGAACAACTGGATTCTCCACCATGCAGGCTAATCTTGATGCAGTAGTGCAGAATAGAGGTCTGGAGCTTACATTAAGAACCATAAACATTAAAAACGGCGAATTTAGCTGGATCACCAGCTTTAATATAACAAGCAACAAAAATAGACTTATTTCTTTTCCAGGACTTGATGCATCAACGTTTAAAAACCAGTATGTGATTGGTCATTCTTTAAATATCACCAAAGTATTCCACTACACAGGACTTGATTCTTCTTCTGGGACTTACCAATTTTTGGACGTGGATGGAGACGGATCTGTAAATTTTGGAGATGACCAAAAAACCATTAAGGACCTTAGCCCTAAATATTATGGAGGCCTGCAGAATCAGCTTAGATATAAAAATATAGAGCTCGATTTTCTGTTTCAGTTTGCCAAACAGGAAAATTACAACCCAAATTCGTACTCCCCTATGCCCGGCACAATGGCAAATCAGCCATCGGCCGTCCTGTCTCGCTGGCAAAATCCAGGCGATACTGGCCCTTATCAGGCATTTAGCGATAGTGATGCAAGCCGTACGATTGCCTATTACCAGTTTTCTTCAAGTGACGCTGCCATAAGCGATGCCTCATACATCCGCTTAAAGAATATTTCGCTTACCTACCAGCTGCCGCAAAGCCTCACTAAAAAATTCAATTGTAAAATCGGGCTTCAGGGACAGAATGTCTTCACCATAACTAAATACAAAGGAATTGATCCTGAATTTAAATATACGGGATATCTGCCTCCTTTAAGAGTATTCACAACCACAATACAGTTAACTTTTTAATTCCTCTTTTATCATGAGAAGCGATAATATTAAAATATACATTTATCCTATGCAGTTTGTTCTGCTATGGCTCTTTTACGGATGTTCAAATTTTACAGACGTAGATCTTCCTTCATCTCAGCTGACCTCCGGAACCGTATTTGAAGAAAAGTCAACCGCTAATGCCGCCATGCTCGACGTCTACTCTAAAATAAGGGAAAGCGGCATATTGACTGGCTATACATCAGGCATATGCAGCCAGCTTGGCCTTTATGCGGACGAGCTCCAATTCTACGGAGCGTCAGGAACAGGGCTTGCAAATTATTACAACAACAGCCTTTTGGCCACAGACCCTCAGATTGCAGCAACATGGAACAGCAGCTTTACTCAAATCTACTCGGCCAATGCAGTAATTGAAGGACTTGATAGGTCTAAAGCTTTGCCCGCCGATTTTAAACAGCAGCTAAAAGGGGAAGCGCTGTTTGTGCGGGCATTGCTTCACTTTTATCTCCTGAATCTATATGGCCCTGTTCCCTATATCACATCAACTGACTATAAAATTAACAGCAATGCGGCTAGAATGCCCGAAAAGATAGTATATGATTTAATTGAGAAGGATTTAGAGGAGTCAATTAACCTATTGCAGAAAGTATATAATGGAAGCTATAGGGTTCGTCCCAATAAAGCGACAGCCCAGACGCTGCTGGCAAGGGTTTATCTGTATTCAGAAAAATGGGAGGAAGCCTCAAATATGGCCTCCGCAGTGCTCAATCAGTCGGATTTGTATGTGTGGCCAACGTCTTTGGATTTGGAGTTTAAGAAAGAAAGCAAAGCTACAATATGGCAGCTGATGTCCAATATTGAAGGCGCTAACACATATCAGGGCAATGTTTTTATTTTTATTCAGGGCCCTCCTCCATCAATGGCTCTTACAGAGAATCTAGTTAATGCCTTCAGCAACGGTGATCTGCGAAAAACCAAATGGCTGAAAGCCGTAAGCAACGGAACAGTAACTTGGTACCATCCATACAAATACCAGGAAAAATCAAATACAGCCACTTCATTGGAGTATCCTGTAGTTTTTAGAATGGCGGAACTGTATCTAATCAGGGCTGAGGCACGCGCCCGCGCTGGTGATCTGATAGGCGCAAAGCAGGATCTAAATAAAACCAGAAATCTTGCAGGTTTGGGCGATACTGCTGCAGTCGAGCCTGCTGAAATTATTGATGATGTGCTAACAGAACGCCGTCTGGAATTTTTTACTGAATTCGGACACCGTTTTTTTGACCTTAAAAGGCTAGGAAGACTAGATAAGGAACTTTCGCCTTTGAAGCCGCAATGGAAGACTACCAATAGATTATTGCCTTTACCGCAAAGCGAATTAACGTTGAACCCAAATCTATCTCCTCAAAATGCAGGCTATTAACGTACCTACTGGCCGTTTTTTTAGAGCTGTCATTTTTGTTTTTGTTTTAGTTACCTGTCCCCTTTTATGGGGACAGGCTAAACAGAAAAAAATCATGACCGTAAAGGATTATGATTTGTGGAGCACCCTAAGTCCCGGGCAGTTATCCAGTAATGGTAACTGGTCCAGCTACGCTTTAAATTACTATAATAGGAATTCAAATGCCGATACACTTTTTGTCCAGCACAACAGTTCGCGTAAAAAATATATTTTCCCTGGTGCCACAGATGGAAAATTCAACGGGGAATCGGATTTTGCCTGCATTTTAAGAGATTCCCTTATCGTGCAGAATCTTAAATCTGGGAAGACCTATTCTGCACCATGCAATACCGATTTTAATTTTTCAGCAGATCATAAGTTTCTGGCAGTTTTTACCGTGCAGAGCGGGAAAAAGTTCAAATTGGAAATTAGAAATGGGCAAGGAATGATCGTCCGTGAAATTCCAGATATAAACAATTATATTTTCGATCCGGAAAAAAACGGCATTGCATATTGTTTTGAAAAAGATAATGCATATGGAGTAGAAATAATGCTGTTTAAAAATATAATTGCAGTCACAAAAGTTATAGAAGATCATGAAGTGCCGCTTCTTGGTCTGGTATGGAAAAACAATACGATTGCTTTTAATGAAGATAAAATTTCAGATTCAAGACTATATAGTTTCAATATATCCAAAAACAGGCTCAGTACTATGGATCCAAAGACCACAGCTGGATATCCAAATGACATGACGGTCTCCAATCCGAAATATCAAAAAATCATCCTCTCCACTGACGGCAAAAGCGTATTTTTTTGGCTAAAGGAAAAATCAGACGCCTCTAATGCTATTGATCCATCTGCTGTACAGATCTGGAATTCAAAAGACAAGCTCTTGTTTGATTTCAGAAAATACAAAGGTGACTACAGGTTAAACAGCAAAATGGCAATCTGGTCAGTAGAAGAAAATAAAGTGCAGCAGATAACTGACAGGGAATATCCGCTTGGATTTTTAAGCGCTGACTATAAGCACGCATTCATATATGACCCCGCTGCCTATGAACCTAATACCAATCAATCACAGCCATTTGATTTATACATACAGGATTTAGAAACTGGTAAAAGAAAACTTGTGATAGCTCATCGAACGGGTGATTTCCTCCCTTTGGGATCACCTGATGGGAACTTCCTATTTTATACAAAATCCAAGCAATGCTGGGTCTATAACATCTCAAAAGATTCGCACACCAATATAACGCATGGCCTATCTGAGTCGTTTTTCTTCGAGGACTATAATATGCCTATTGAAGCTCCCTCCTATGGAATTGGAGGATGGACAAAAAATAATGAAATTATACTTTACGACAAGTATGATTTGTGGCTGATCTCACTTGACGGAACCGTAAAAGAAAGGCTGACGAAAGGACGGGAAATGCAAAAATCATATCGTATTAAAGTCTTTAATTCTGACCCCTATTTTAGCTTGACAGAATCCAAGAAACATTTTCTAGATCTCAACAAAGGCTTTCTTCTCCAGACTTCAAACCGTGAAACAGGCCAGAGTGGACTTAGCTACTGGAACCAAAAAAATGGAGTGAAGGATATGGTCTGGGAAAATAAGAAAGTTGATGAGATCAGAAAAGCCTCCAATAAGGATGTTTACCTCTACACGGATCAAAGCTTTGAATTATCTCCAAGACTTATGTTTTTTAACCATAAACCAACTGAGATCATAAAGAGCAATCCTCAGCAGAAAAATTTTTATTGGGGCAGAAACGAGCCTATTGAATATCAGGTAAACGGCGTAAAAGCAAAAGGATTTTTATGCTATCCTCCAGATTTTAAAGCCGGATTAAAATATCCAATGGTGGTTCATATCTATGAGCGCCAATTTTCCTATATGAATGAGTATGTAAATCCTTCCCTGCTGACTGAAGACGGATTTAACGTCACAAATGCGATTAATAACGACTATTTTGTACTGTATCCTGACATGGTTTATGATTACGGCAACTTGGCGGAATCAGTTACCAAAAGCGTGCTTAGTGCAGTTGATGAAGTCATTAAAAAAGGTGATGTGGATTCCAACCGTGTCGGATTGATTGGACATTCCTTCGGAGGCTACGAGGCGGACCTGATTATAACGCAGACCAACCGCTTTGCGACCGCAGTAGCCGGGTCTGCTTGGACGGATCTTGTGAGCAGCTATCTGTATGTAAGCGGATCCAGACGACAGCCAGATTTTTATCGTGCTGAAGAGAATCAGATACGCATTGGAAAATCGCTATTTGAAGATATGCAGAGCTATCTAAAAAATTCTCCTGTGCTTTTGGCTTCAAAAGTAGAAACTCCTCTATTGGGATGGGTAGGCGAAAATGACAGGCATATCCATTCCCTGCAGAGCATGGAATTTTATCTGGCGATGCGCCGTCTAAACAAGGATCACACTCTTCTAGTATATCCGAATGAAGGGCATGAAATGGGCACAAAAGAAAACGCAGAAGATCTCAATGTTCGAATCCTGCAATGGTTTGACCGTTACTTGAAAAATGGCAAGCATCAAGACTGGATGAACGCTGATTTCAAAAGATAAAATCAATGTATAGAAATGCCGGCACCCAAAAGATACAGGCCGGCATTCTTTTAAAATTTAATTATTAGTGCTTCTTTTCAGAGGGGTTACACAATTTGAATCATAAAGCTGGGCGCCAGAACCGCTGGATGCTCCAATTTTACAATTAAAATTTCCTCCTTCATCACACTGCTGAACAGCGTTACAGCTGTCTGGATTTGCAATGTGCTGGTAGCCCTGTTGGGCCACGGATTTTGAGCTTAGAGACGAAGTGCTTGCCGCACTAGTCAAACCAACCGCAACAACTGCTAGCGGCAAAATGGTTTTTAAAACATTAGATTTCATAATAATATAATTTATATGGTTAATGACCTACTCTTTTTTACAGGTTTTCGATCAGTCCCCTGCTATTTGGCCAATAGATTTTTTTGCATTTTGATCAGCGTAATATGATGTGATTTTTGGCTGCAGTTTATAAAGGATAATATGCGAACCTATCAGCACATACATTTTATCATTTATGACCTTCATATAACGCATTTTTTTCCCTCTAAGATTGCTGATAGTGAAACTCAATGCATAACTTTTTTTGTTGAGATCATAGACATCAATGATGCTTGAATTTTTCCACATTCTATCGTCTTCAAATCGGCCAGGTATTGCCGAATGAACAAATAGTAAATTGTTATATGAAGCGCAATTATTATTGACAAATAATGGCGGTTTGGAAAACTGCCTCTGATGATGACTTTTGTCATTTTCAATATGCAGTTTTGCTTTTGTAATAGTATCAATCGTATTTCCTTTCCAGACTATATTCAGATGGTTGTCGGCTAGCGCAAATTGATTGCGATAGGCATACAGGTAAATGATTCTCTCCATCTCCTTGTTATAAAGTAATATGCCGTCGGTATCAAAAACTCCGTCTGCCTGTTTTTGCAATATTGCAGGGTTTAGAATTGTATTTCCATTCTTGTGGAGCTGGATAACACCAAGTACATTATCGCCGTTAATCCTGTTTGCGGCCACCACTGCAATTGCATTGGAATCTATGGCCCTAGCCGTTGTGAAATATTCTCCTTTCAGATGGATCAATTTGGCATTCCAATTATCAATCTTACCCCTAAAGACACACGGTACTGTTCCGTCAGCCACAAAAAAATAAGGTGGCTCAACCATAATTGAAACTCCTCTGAAAGGAAGTTCTTTATGATCCAGATCAATCATCGTTTTCTTATTTTGCAACAGTTCTGAATTCAAAATTGTCAGAACTAATGGAGATGTTGTATTGCCAAGGTAGACATTTTTGTTATCAACACCTGCAAAATAAAACGAGTTCAGCTTTAAATCTTTAGATATAACCTGAAGGATTGGTGTCTGCGGAAAACGTCTGGTCAATTTATTATGATAATGGATGATATTTTCAGAAAGTAAAAATAATATTACCACTATACTAATACTGCTGATGGTTATAACAGAAAACAGCGTTACTAAACCCCTACTGTTCACTGAATGAATATTTACTAATTTTTTGTCTTTATGAAGAAATATTGCCAGTATTCCAAGGCATACAAAGACAAGATTAAAAATCATGTGTGATTGCCAGTCCAGCTTCTCCAGCACTCCTCCGCAGGAACACGGCACAAATGAAGTATAATGAAGAATAATAAAAATGTAGACCGTAAACATTACCATTAACCCGTAAGCGAAGAATAGTCCCGTCAGCATAAATCTTGGAATAATGATTAGCAGGCATGTAATATATTCAGTAGCAGGCACCAGTACTGCTACCCATTCTGCAAACGCACTCAGTAGAGGGGATTGCCCAAGCTCAATTTTAAAATGCTGAAAATCCAATAATTTGCTCGTTGCAGCATAGATAAAAAGCAGTATATATAACATACAGATAATTTCAATAACTACACTCCTAAAATTAAACTGGACTTTCATATTCTCGTATCTAAATTAATATTCCGTTACACAGGACTGAAACAATGTGAAATCTTTTACAAATCTATATCCAATAACTTGAAAAGCAGGTTTCAAAAACGTGCGAAAATATGTCTAAAACGAGGCAGTTTAGTTTGCTGAAAAACTAAAAAAAGATGCGTACCGAATATTTTTTTCAGCATGCACCTTTTTATTTCTTAGGAACCTTTCCTAATCTTTTACAGCTTCGGAAAGTGACATAAGCTTTAAATTCAATTCCACAAGATTGGCTTTCACCAGACACTCCTGGGCAATGTTTTTCAGTTCGTTTAAATCTTCCGCAGAAATACTCTCTGCAAGAATCGAATTGTCTTTTTCTGTCGATAATCCGTGGTGGATCAAATGGCTTAAAAGCAGTACGTTTTTTCTTGAAATCTTCAAATCCATTCTCACTGGTTCATTCATGGAAGGGATACTTAAAACAGTATCATAAACCTTTGCCGCATCATTTTTTGTCATCATAATTTCAATGTTTTTAATTAATAATTTAAAACTGTAAAGTTAGTTTTTGACTCCTTAAACACCCTACTCAAAATTTGATAGGGATAGGATCAATCCAAACGCCCGCCGTATCTTCGCCAGGACTTTAAAAATGAGCTTTTATCATAAAAGCGCTGTAAGATTGCCCCGCTTGCTGCAATCTGCCAGATGTCCGGTTGTATCACAACCGAAATCCGGCTGCCTTTTCGCTCGGAACTCGCTGGCAGTGATTTTTAAAGGATTCAAAATGGGATAGAAATGAAAATGATGCAAAATGAAAGAGAAAAACACCACCCGTACCAAATGGATCCACCTGCGTCTGACAACAGATGAAATGAAGTTTTTACAAAGAGGATTTGAAAAATCGCTGTGCCCAAAACTGAGTGATTATGCCCGTAAGAACATGCTTGGAAAACCCGTCGTTTTAAAATACAGAAATACATCCGTTGATGAACTGGTCCTGGAGATAAGCAGACTTAGAACTGAGCTCAATGCCATTGGAAACAATTACAATCAGGCAGTAAAAAAACTGCATTCTCTTGGGCAGATTTCTGAATTTAAAAACTGGATTTTATCTTCTCAGCAGGACAGAGACAAACTGTTTGAAGCCATTGAAAACATAAAAAACTGTATGCTGAAACTCGTTGACAATGGTCGCTGTAATTAAAACAGGAACATCGATCCGTCGCATTTTTCATTACAATGAAAACAAAGTTTCACACGATGGTGCCCTGTGTATCGGAGCTGAAAACTACCCTGCCGATCATGATAAAATGACTTCTTCATTTAAAATAAACCATCTGCTTTCACAGCTTGAATTAAACGAAAACGTTAAGAGGGGAAGCGTGCACATTTCACTTAATTTTCATCCGTCTGAAACAGACCTGGATGCTGAAAAACTAATTGATATTGCCCGAAGTTATATGTCTGGAATCGGCTTTGGCCATCAGCCCTATTTAGTCTACCAGCACTTTGATGCGGCGCATCCCCACATTCATATCATTTCGGTAAAGGTGAGACCGGATGGAAAAAGGATTGACATGCAGAATATCGGACGCAACCAGTCTGAGGCAGCGCGTATCAAAATAGAAAATGATTTTAACCTGGTAAAAGCACAGGGAAGGTTTAAAGAAATCGGTTATGGAATTAAACCAATTGAAACAACTGCTGTACACTATGGAAAAATACAGTCCAAAAAGGCGGTCTCGAAGGTGCTTGATTTTGTACTAAGCAATTATCAGTATAGAAGTCTTCCCCAGCTCAACGCGGTTCTGAATCTTTATAATGTCTGTGCCGACAGGGGCTCTGAAAATTCAAGAACGTTCAAAGCTGGAGGGCTGGTCTACCGCATACTGGACAAGGAAGGAAATCATACTGGAGTTCCCATTAAGGCAAGTGATTTCTACAGCAGCCCTACACTTAAATTTCTGGAGATAAAATTTGAGCAGAACAGACTTAAAAATCAGCGTCCGGGGCTCCGGATAAAAAATGCAATAAGGAATATATTTGAGCATGATCGCCCTTCCCTGCCGCAGCTTTCAGAAGAGCTTGACAAGATTGGGATTTCCATGATAAAAAGGATCTCTTCAGACGGCAGATTGTTTGGGCTGACCTATATTGATCATGTTACAAAACAGATCTGTAACGGAAGCGAACTCGGAAAGGAATTTTCTGCCGCTGCCATCTCAATAAAATGCAGCGATTCCGATAGTGAAATAAAAAATAGGGCTTCCTCTCCACAGCTTAAGGCACTTTTTGAAATAAAGGAAATTCTGGAGATGAAAAAAATTCCGACAGCCGGCCTGAATGAGTTTATACAGTCCCTGTTCGAAAAGGAATTTTACTCCGGACATATTCCAAAAGAATTCAAAAGAAAAAGGAAAAACAGAAAAAGAAAAGGACTCTCCAATAATTAATCATTTAAATTTTACAGTTATGAACACAGGGGAAAATGAACAGGCACTGAGAAAAATTTTAGATATGACCCGCCTGATAAGCCTCGTGCTTCTGGCAGTCCATTTTTATTACTACGGCTACTTTGTTTTCAAACAGCTTGGTCTGGTCTCGCAATTCAGCGACAGGATTCTTGAGAATATCTCCAAGGCAGGATTATTCAGTTTTTTCCACAAATCAAAACTGCTGGCGCTGCTCTTTGTTTTTATTTCGCTTCTCGGTGCAAAAGGAAGGAAAAATGAAAAATTAAAATTGAAAAACGCTGTGCTTTTTCTTCTCTTTGGACTGTTTTTTTATTTTGCCAGCTGGTTTATTCTGCAGATTGGCTACAATATAGAAATCGTTTTTCTGATTTATGTTTTAACCACCACCTCTGGTCTGCTTTTAATAATTACAGCTGGTACCTTACTGACAAGGATCATCAGCAGAAGGCTGAACAACCGTGATATATTTAATAAAGAAAATGAAACCTTTCCACAGGAAGAAAGACTCCTTGAAAATGAATATTCTATTAATCTTCCGGCGCAGTATTACCTTCGTGACAAGATTCGAAAAAGCTGGATCAACATCATAAACCCTTTCAGGGGCGTTCTGGTCTGCGGTTCGCCGGGATCCGGAAAATCATACTTTGTGATCCGTCATATTATTACCCAGCATATAGCAAAAGGATTCAGCATGTTTGTCTATGATTTTAAGTTTAATGACCTGACCAGAATTGTATATAATGCTTTTCTAAAGCACAGACATTTATACAAGGTTTTACCAGAGTTCTATGTCATTAATTTTGATGACCTCTCCCGCACTCACAGATGCAATCCCCTAGACCCTTCTTCCATGACAGACATCACCGATGCTGCAGAATCAGCCCGTACCATTCTTCTTGGATTAAACCGCGAATGGATCAGAAAACAGGGAGATTTCTTTGTCGAGTCACCAATAAATTTCCTGACGGCGGTGATCTGGTATCTCAGAAAATTCAACGATGGAGAATTCTGCACCCTGCCGCATGTCATCGAACTTATGCAGCTCGATTACAAGATTCTCTTCACACTGCTGCGCTCGGAGAAAGAGATTGAGGTGCTGATCAATCCATTTGTAAGCGCATTTTTAAATAATGCCTCCGAGCAGCTGGAGGGCCAGATTGCATCAGCAAAAATTTCAATGGCAAGACTTTCTTCGCCCCAGCTCTATTATGTGCTTTCCGGAAATGATTTTACCTTGGACATCAATAATCCCGACGCTCCGAAAATTGTGTGCATGGGAAATAATCCCCAGAAAATACAGACCTACGGAGCGGTACTTTCACTCTATATCAGCAGGCTTGTAAAACTCGCCAATAGAAAAGACAAACTCAAAAGCAGTCTTATTTTTGATGAGTTCCCTACTGTCTATCTAAACAATATCGACAGCCTTATTGCCACTGCGCGAAGCAACAAAGTAAGCACGACTCTGGGCATTCAGGACCTGAGCCAGCTTAAAAAAGATTACGGCCGTGAACAGGCAGATGTGATCATGAATATCACCGGAAATATTATTTCAGGACAAGTGACCGGCGATACCGCAAAACAGCTCTCCGAGCGTTTTGGAAAAATAATGCAGGAACGTGAAAGTCTTTCCATCAATAGCTCCGATACCTCGATAAGCCGTTCCAGACAATTGGAATACGCAGTCCCGGCCTCAAAAATAGCGTCATTAAGTTCAGGTGAATTTGTGGGTATGACTGCCGATAATCCGGACTGTAAAATTGACCTTAAGACATTCCACTGCGAGGTTTTAAATGATCATAATGCACTGCAGCAGGAAACAAACAACTACAGGGAAATCGAGCCGATTCGTATCCTGGACAATGCGCAGGTAAACAGGAATTATAACCTGATCAGAGAGGATATCCATGAACTTTCTGAATCTGAAATGGACCGTATTTCCGAAAGCCGTGATCTGAGACACCTCATCATTAAAAAGAAAAATTAAACAGCTTTTACCCTTAGAATATTGGTTTCCTTTTTCAAATATTTAGGACTATCCGCTGTAGTTTTTTATAAAATTCCAAGTATTTCTAAGGTTTTCCCATCCCTTTCTCCCTTATAGTATTTATGAAGAACGCGTGAAAAACAATCAGATGAATTGGGCAGCAGGCTGAACAGGGTCATGCAGGATTTGAGTTTTCTCTCATCCGGCCTGCCGAGGACTTCCAGTGCCGTTTTGTTTTCGATTTTAAGCATTGCGCTGGTAATTTCCACCAGACGTTTTCCCAGTACCGGATGGTTAAGATACAGTGAGGCTTCCTCTAGGCTTTCTATGCCGTAAAAGATGTTATAATCCGTGAATCCCAGTCCTCTCAGCTGGGGGAAAATAAACCACATCCAGTGGGTCTGTTTGCTGCCCTGCCTGATCTCGCGCAGTGCGTTGTTATACGTTTCCCTTTGTGCCTCTAAAAAACGGTCCAGATCATATTGCTTTTCCATTGCATTGCTTTTTTGTCACCTGAAATTACAAAATTTTTCAATGCCGATCCCAAAACAAGCATCTGAAATAGGGGTTCAGCCTGCTGTAAAACTAATAGGAAATTTTCAATAAAAACGGATTAAAAGAGCCGCGAAAATAGCACCCACAGGCTCCTGCATGCGCATAACGGCCTTGCCGCCCTTCGGGACTTATAGCACTCCGGAGCCTTTATCGGGCGCTTGATTTTGTGCTTTCTTTTTTCCCGTTTTTCTTTTGAAAAATTTTATGCGGGGCTTGAGAAAAGACAGAAAAAATACTCACTTAAAATTTTGCATCATGGAAATCTCAGGACGAATTACAAAAGATGCCGTAACGGCAAAAGTTTCAAATTACAGGGAGGTGGTAAATTTCTCCATTGCCATAAACGACAGCTACAGACCAAAAGGCTCCGGCGAGCTTAAAAAGATTGTAACCTACATCGACTGCTCCTATTGGATGGGTTCCAAAATGGCGCAGTGGCTAAAAAAAGGCACTGTGGTCGAACTCTTCGGGCGCATAGGTCTGAATGTCTACAATAATGCCGAGGGCAAAGCGCTCGGTTCGCTGACCTTTCACACCAGTAACATAAAAATACTGGTTTTCCCAAAAACAGAAAACGCTTCAGCTGTTCCTGCAGTCCAAAAGAAAAATGCGCCAAAAGATGAACCCGACGACCTGCCTTTCTAATTGGAATATATACCGTTTCACATCAAAATTTATACGCCATGAAAGCCTTTGAAAAATCAGTTTACATAGAATATCCCGTATCTGCTCAGTTTAAAAAAATAGTCCTTTCCAATATGGAATCTTATGACGGGACAAAAAAAGAGCAATTGAAATCTTTCCTCGAAGACCTGCAGAAAAGCGGATGCATCTGCGGTATGATTTCAGAGTTTGTCTACAGCTCGGACTGCAAGAAATTCTATATACAGCATTTGGATGATTTGGAAAATATCCGATACGAAATTGAAGATTCCCTTGAGGAATCTGTCAAAAACCGCCACCGAATGCCCCATTACACTTTTGTATGCTGGCTCTGCTTTGAAGAATACTGTTTTGACATCTACAGAAACAGTTTTGAATAACGCTTTTTCAATCTTAAATCTTCCTTTATGAAAGCATCAGAGAAATTTAGAACCGCCATAGAAAGCTACCTGAGCGAAAAAGCGCAGAACGATGCCCTGTTTTCAGCGGACTATAAAAAAGAGAGCAAAAACCTTGAAAGCTGTTTTAACTACATTTTCGGCGAGGTCAAAAAAACAGGGGAATCCGCCTTTGACAATCAGGAAATCTTTGACATGGCTGTGAAGTACTACACAGACGACACGATTGGAACGCCTGCCCCTGTTCAATGCAGAGTAGCAGTAAGCCCCACTGCTAAACCTGATTTATTCTCGACTGCCCCCGCAGTATCTCAAAACACAGTTCAAAAAACAGTGGCAGTACAATCCGTGAAGCCTGTACAGAAAACCCTAACACTCTTTGACTTATGATACCCAAAACAGTTACAGAAAAAGAAATCAGCGCCTTAAGTACCACCCTAGCCCCAATCACAGCGCAGATGCATCATTGGGCGGAAAAAAACATTTTCCTGAAATGGGCGGTGCTCTCAAGGGGAAAATTCCATTGTCTGGAATGCACCCATTCGTGGAAGCCCGACAGCCAAAGCCAGTCTTGCCTGAATTATATCAACTGCACCGCCTGTCAAGGGAAACTCAAAATGCATCAGTACAATCAGGTGCATTTCAGGGAAATCGAATACTGCGCCCTCACCGAAACCTGCTCTGGGTATCAGGTGGTGCGTATCATCTGCTCGCACAAGAACATGAAAAAGAATGTTCTTCCCGCCTATTCCCACACGGAAGTCATGCAGCATTGGATAAATCCAAAAGGGGAAGTGCGCACCATCTCAAGAAGCACCAATGTTTTTTCCAATGCCTATGATGCATGGCAGTACTATTCCCCTTTGGAAATCCGTCCAAAGGATTTTCAGAACTCGCCAAAATACCGCATCAATCCCTATAAGGTTTATCCGCACATGAAAGTGATTCCGCTTTTGAAAAGAAACGGTTTTAAGACTTCCACATATAGCATTGCACCGCAGATACTCTTTACTGCCCTGTTAAAGGACTGTATTGCAGAAACCCTTTTAAAAAGTTCGCAGACCACTCTGCTCAAGCATTACCTGACTTCGCATGAACAGCATCTGCGTGAAAACTGGCAGGCAGTAAAAACCTGCCTTAAACAGCGTTATCAGATTCAGGACATAAAAATTTGGGAGGATTATATTGCCCTGCTCCGATGGTTCAAAAAAGACCTCAGCTCCTCTGAGCTTGTCTGCCCTGAAAATTTAGACCAGGCACATGACAGGCTTGTTGCCAAAAAAAGGGACATACAGCGCAGAAAGCATCTTGCGCAGTTGCGTGCTGAAATACAGAAAGCAGAGCCGATTTATGAAAATGATAAAAAACAGTTCTTCGGACTTTCTTTTACCGATAATGACCTTACCGTAAAAGTCCTTGACTGTGTGCAGGATTTTCTTCAGGAGGGCGACACGCTCCACCACTGCGTATTTACCAACGAGTATTATAAAAAGAAAGATTCGCTGATACTCTCGGCGCAGATTGAAAACAGACCCGTGGAAACCATTGAAATCTCCCTTTCAAAAATGGAAATCATCCAGTGCAGGGGGCTTCGCAATAGAGCCACTAAATATCACAACAGGATTCTTAGGATTATAAATAAAAATCTGCCTGAGATTGCCGGGCGGTTGAAAAAACGAAAAAAGCAGACTGCTCCCGCTTAACCCATTTAACTATTGATACCGCAGATTTTACACTGCGGTATTTTTTTGCGCGCGCAGACACTTTAAGGTTCACTGGCTGATCTTGATTTAGGGGCTATTGTGGAATGTTAAGTCAATTTCATCACAAAGTTCGGGCACGGCCTTCGGTTCTCCGCAAAAAATTCCCCCATAAATGCAGGGCTGCGCTCCTGCTTTATTGCGTTGCTTTCTGCGTTCGCTTGTCCCTGCCCGCACGGCGGTGCTGTAATTAATCTTAAAACTGCAGCAATTATGAAAAATCAACATCAAAACACAGACTGGCAGAAAGTATCAGAAATCGAACTGATCTATAAAACCAAAGTAAAAAGCACTGAAAGACCGTGTATCACTTCTTCCAGAGATGCTTACCGACTGCTGCTCGACAGCTGGGATCCCGGCAAGATAGAATTCTTTGAGCAGTTCAAAGTGCTGCTGCTCAGCCAGTCCAACAGGGTTCTTGGAATCTACGAGGTTTCCTCAGGAGGCATTGCAGGAACTGTGGTTGATATGCGCCTGCTTTTCGCGGCAGCCCTGAAAGCTGCCGCCGTCGGGATCATTATCACCCACAACCATCCCTCCGGAAAAACATCACCTTCCGAAGCCGACAGGAATATGACCCGTAAAATCCGCGAAGCAGGAAAACTGCTGGATATTCCGCTGCTCGACCACCTGATCGTGACACCCGATACCTATTACTCTTTTGCAGATGAAGGCGCCCTTTAAGGGCGTTTTAATCTTTCATACCCTTGCGCTTTTCTGGTTTTTTAAGTAATTTTGCCCTATGAATCATGAAGAAATAAAACGCCATTTTGAGAGCAATCCGCCGCCAAAGGAAGTAGTATGGACCGAATGGGCGAAGATCACCGACACTCAGGTTTTCCTCAACAGCTGTTATACCACCATCAGAAATTTTAACGGCCCGATAGACCGCTGTCCGGCATGGTGGCATTTAAGAGATTTTTACCTGCTTATGAAAAAAACAGCAGGCCAGCCGATCAGCGAAGAACCTGCTTCAGAATAATTCTGATCCTTCCGTAAATTCTTAATAAAGGAAAAAAGCACCGATTTGGGTGCTTTTTTTATGCCCCTAAAAATAAGGCTTTTTAAACTTTGTTATTATTTGGAACATTTTATTTTTAAAATTTGTTACCAACTGTACTAATTTTGGTCTGTATAAAATGATTAAGATTATGAGCCGGGCTATTGTACATATCGACATGAACACGTTTTTCGTATCCTGCGAAAGACTGACAAATTCTGAACTTAACGGCATACCGCTTATCATTGGAGGCGGTGAGAGAGGCGTTGTGGCTTCGTGCTCCTATGAAGCCAGAAAATTCGGCGTGCGCTCGGCCATGCCGATCCATATGGCCATGAAGCTCTGCCCTCAGGCAAAAATTATGAAAGGAGATATGGAACTCTATTCGAGACTTTCACACGACATTACAGAAATCATTCAAGAAAAAGCGCCCGTGGTGGAAAAAGCCAGCATTGACGAATTTTATCTGGACATCACCGGCATGGATAAATTCTACGGCAGCTATAAATGGACCGATGAACTCGCACAGCGCATCACAAAAGAAACTGGTCTTCCCCTCACCTTTGCGCTTTCTGTGAACAAAACCGTTTCGAAAATCGGAACCGGTGAGGGCAAGCAGAAACAGAACCTTGAAATTCCCGAGCATCTGGTGCAGTCCTTTTTGAATCCGCTCTCCATTAGAAAAATCCCGATGGTCGGACAGAAAACCTTCGAGCTTCTTTCCCGCATCGGCATCCGCACCATCCGCACACTCTCTGAAATGCCTGCCGAATCCCTGCAGCAGATGATCGGCAAAAACGGAACCGAACTCTGGAAAAAAGCCAATGGAATTGATAACGCCCCTGTAGAGCCTTATACGGAGAGAAAATCAATTTCAACTGAACATACCTTTTCACAGGACACTATTGATGTTCTGAAACTAAACAGGATTCTTCAGGGCATGGTGGAGAAACTGGCTTATCAGCTGCGCGCCGAGCAGTGGCTCACCTCAACGGTGACTGTCAAAATAAGGTACGCCAATTTTGATACCGAAACCAAACAGTCCAGAGTCCAGTACACCTCAGCAGATCACCTTCTGACCCAGACAGTGACAGATCTCTTTACCAAGCTCTACCAGCGCCGCATGAGGCTGCGCCTTATCGGAGTCCGTTTCAGCGGCCTTGTCAGGGGAACCTACCAGATTGACCTTTTCAATGATACCGAAGAAATGCTTTCACTCTATCAGGCAATGGACAGGATGAAGACCCGTTACGGCTTTGATGCCGTTATGAGATGCGCCGGCGCATCTTTCAAACCCAACAATAAAGACGAAATTTTAAAACGCAAAAAATAAATCATGTTTCTCAACTGCCACTCCTATCATTCCCTGCGCTACGGCACTATTCCATTGGATGATCTGATCTGGCAGGCAGCCCATTGCAGTGTCACGGCAGCAGCCTTGACCGACATCAATACCGTAACAGGGATTTATGATTTTATAAAAGGCTGCCAGGCTCAAGGCATAAAACCGCTTGTCGGGATAGAATTCCGCTGCAGGCACCACCTGCGCTATATCGGTCTTGCAAAAAATGCAGCAGGGCTTGCCCAAATGAACCGCTTTCTGACCGATCATAATTTCAGCGGTGCTCCGCTTCCTGAAAAGGCCCCGGCTTTGGAATCGGTATATTTTATTTATGGTCTGGAAAATGCGCCTGACCAGCTCGGCGAAAATGAATTTATAGGCATTGAGCCTGACCAGCTCGGCAGGCTTTTTATGCCTGAGCTTAAAAAGAAGATTTCCAAAATGGTTATCCTGCGGCCAGTGGTATTCCGTACCAAAAGGGAATACAACCTGCACCGAATCCTGCGTGCAGTCGACCTCAATGAGCTTCTCTCCAAACTCGGCCCTGATGACTGTTGCCGAAAATCGGATATCATGATTCCCGAAGCGGAACTTATCGCCCTGTATAAAGATTATCCCGAGATCATCGAGAATACCCAGTACATCATCGAGCACTGTAATTTTAAATATGATTTCGAAAGCCCGAAAAACAAAAAACACTACACCAAAAATAAAGCTGGGGACATTGCCCTTTTAACCACACTGGCCGAGGAAGGTCTGGTGTGGCGCTACGGACGCCATAATATCGAAGCGAAAGCGCGTGTGGAAAAAGAGCTAAAAGTCATCAATGACCTTGAATTCAGCGGCTATTTTCTCATTACCTGGGATATCATACGCTACAGCAACAGCCGCGGTTTCCTTCATATCGGAAGGGGATCTGGCGCCAACAGCATTATTGCCTACTGTTTGGGAATAACGGATATCTGCCCCCTGGAACTTGATCTGTATTTCGAGCGCTTCCTGAATGAAAACCGTAAAAGCCCTCCCGATTTCGATATTGACTGGTCTTGGAAAGAAAGGGATGTGATCCTGAAATACATCTTTGACCGCTACGGTTATGAGAATGTAGCTTTCTGCGGTACCAATGTGGAATTCAAATACCGCTCGATTTTCCGGGAGGTCGGCAAGGTATTCGGCCTTCCCAAAGATGAGCTGGATATGCTGGCAAAAAATCCCATGAAGCTCCACCAGACCAATTCTATTGTCAAGCTGGTGCAGGAATACGGCATGATGCTCGAGAAATACCCCAACATGCGAAGCATGCATTCCTGCGGGATTTTGATCTCGGAAGAACCGCTGACCAATTACACGCCGCTGGAAATGCCTCCGAAAGGATTTCCCATAGTGCTCTTTGATATGCATACAGCTGAAGATATCGGCTTTGATAAATTTGACATCCTCAGCCAGAGAGGCATCGGACATATTGATGATACCGTGAAGATAATTGAGCAGAACAGAGGCATTCGCATCAATATCCGCGACACGAGACTGTCAAAAAACGAACAGTCCGCAAACGTGTATCTTGCCGAGGGCCGGACAATCGGATGCTTTTACATTGAAAGTCCTGCCATGCGCGGCCTATTGCGCCGCCTGAAATGTGATAATTATAAAACACTTGTGGCCGCCTCTTCGATTATCCGTCCCGGAGTGGCGCAGTCGGGAATGATGAAGGAGTACATCTTCCGACATAACAACCCGTCAAAATTTGAATATTTTCATCCTGTTTTCGAAAAGGAGCTTGGAGAAACCTACGGGATTATGGTCTATCAGGAAGACGTGATCAAAATTGCCCTGCATTACGGCGGGCTTTCAGCCGCCGACGGAGATATCTTAAGACGTGCCATGTCAGGCAAGGGACGCTCAAAAGCGGCACTTCAGAAAGTAAAGGATGATTTCTTTATTTCAGCCGCCGCAAAAGGGCATCCCGAAGCGCTGAGCCATGAAATCTACCGCCAGATCGAGTCCTTTGCAGGTTATTCCTTCTGCAAGGCGCACTCGGCATCCTATGCCGTTGAAAGCTACCAGAGCCTTTACCTCAAGGTACACTACCCTGTTGAATTTATGGTTGCTGTGATCAATAATCAGGGAGGTTTTTACCGCACTGAAATCTATGTGCACGAAGCCAGAATGGCCGGCGCTGTTATCCATACTCCCTGCGTGAATAAAAGCGGATATGAGACTGCTCTTTACGGCAAAGATATTTATCTGGGTTTTATGCACCTGCAGGGCCTTGATTCCAAACTCTCGCACTTCATCGCTTATGAGCGCGAGAGAAACGGAGTTTATAAATCGCTCGAAGATTTTATAAACAGGGTTCCTATGGGCATCGAGAATATAAAGGTGCTTATTTTCATCGGCGCTTTCCGCTTTACGGGAAAAACCAAAAATCAGCTGCTGGTGCAGGTAAGCCTTCTGATGAATAATTTTAAGCCCGAGAACCGCGGGCTCATGCTCATTGAACAGCCCGCCAAAGAATTTAAGCTGCCTGTTCTGGAGCGTTCGGTATTCGAAGATGCCTTTGATGAAATCGAGCTTTTGAATTTCCCTGTATCCTGCACCGTTTTTGATCTGCTGCAGACCAGACACCGCGGGGATGTGATGGTGCGCGACCTTTTGAAATACCATAAAAAGCAGGTCCGCATGCTGGCTTACCTCATCTCGACCAAGCAGGTGCCGACCAAAAGGGGCAATATGTATTTCGGGACATGGATCGACCATGAAGGAGCCTATTTTGATACGGCGCATTTCCCTGACAGTCTGGCAAATAATCCTTTTCAGGGAGGCGGCTGCTACCTGCTTTTGGGAACCGTGGAAATTGACTATCATTTTCCGACCATCACCATTTCAAGGATGGCGAAAATGCCTTTCATTCCTGATCCAAGATATTCGGACTCGGAAAAAAGATATACCACGCAGCACAATATAAAACAGGATATCAGCAGCACCCACCGCCAGCCTTATCCACAGGAACATGAAATCAATCTGCCGCGCCACAGAATGAAATTCTAATTTTTTTTATGTAAAGTCCTAAGAATGAATTAAATTTGATAGAGAAGCAAGAAAAGGAAAAGAAAAATAAGCATAAGGCACATCAGTTTTCTGCTGTTTCTTTTCCAAAGCTTTTGTTTTCGCTTTTCATTTTCTTTTATAAGCCTTTCAATGCGTCTGATGTCTATTGGGTAAGATTCCATAAGATCGTTTTGCCAAACTTAAGCGCAATGAAAAAAATAAAAGCCCCCTTAATGATATATTAGTATCAGAATAAGACATTTTTAAAACAGCCTTATAACGGAAAATTATGTGTTATTATACCCAGCAGAATGCCTCGATAGAAGATCTAAAAAGACGCTTTAATGCAGAACTCGACAATGAGGAGACTTATCTGCAGTCGGATTTTATAAATGGGTTTTCACACCCCAACATCCCTGTGATACTCAATTCCTCTCCGCACCTTATCACAACGGATTACACTTGGGGGCTTCTGCCGTCCTGGGCAAAAGACATTGAGTTCAGAAAAAACACGCTCAATGCCCGCATAGAAACCATTGACGAGAAAGCGTCATTCAATAATATAACCCATAACCGCTGCCTGATAATCGCTTCGGCCTATTACGAATGGCACTGGAATGACGAAAAGGGAAAAAGCAAGGACAAGTACCAGATCAACTCGCAGGATGATGAAATCTTCACTTTTGCAGGCTTGTATTCCACGTGGACGGATCCGGTAACCGATGAGATTAAAAACACCTACACCATGGTGACCACTAAAGCAAATAAGTTAATGGACTTCGTGCACAACCACAAGCACAGGATGCCTATAATGCTTAAAAAACAGGATGAAACGGCTTGGCTGGACCAGTCGGTTAAAATAGAAGACTTTGCCTTCCCCTATGAAGGGAACCTTATCGCATTTCAAACTAAATAAAATATCGTATTATGGGCAATAAAGTATTTTCTGCAGATCATTTTGTTAAATTCTTTCTGGATGAACTCTATTCCAAAACACATTTCAAATATGAACACAACCCGGAAGTTATGGGGTTCTTTGAAGAAGATGATCCATATACAGACCATATCATGTCTGCTCAGGAACATCTCAAAGAATTTATTTTATCCTCTGTCAAGGATAACTCAGAGAATTTAACACCGGAAGATATTCAAAAACTATATGAGAAAAAAATGGAACAAGTTTTTGATATTGTGCTGCCTGAAATCGAAAAATACATAAAAGACAAAGTTACTGTTGATGTAATTTGGCCAGATTCCATCAGATTAATTGACGATGGCAATGGCGGATTTAGATATTTTCAGCCGGGAATTGATGACCCCGCTCTTCTGGGCAGTTCAGATAATAGTACTGATATTGAGCATGGCCAGGAATAGTCACAGATAAATCAAAATGTCTTTCCCATCGGATTGAAGTTTAATTCCATCGGATTTTTCTATTGCTTCGAACAAAATATGATCAACCTGTTTTTCAGAAAGCATGTCATAATCTATTGGAAATTCCGTATCAAAATAAAACTCAAAATAACAGTTCTGCTCATTGACTTGCGCCATATCTTCCTCCAAATAATCTTCACAGTGGTCTATCTCAAATCCAAAATATTCTACCATTGCAGCACCTGTGTTGATCAGGGATGTAACAAAATCTATACAAACCTCATTTGGAATGGGTGCTCTGGCAGTAGATAATGTAAGTGTGTGGCTGTACATACTGCATTTTTTTACTAAATTTACAATCATATCACAAATCGCAGTAATTCAATTAATTATCAAACTAAAGCAAAGTATTTGCAATTTAAAAGAAGTTCACATTTGACTAAACCTTAATTGTCAATGGAAAGTATTTGATAAATTTTTGTGCCGATACTTGTTCTGTAAATTAAAGTTTCTCCTCCCTTGACAACATATTTCTCGCTGGATTTCCAATCATCCTGATCTTCAACACTAACAGAGTTTGATTCTGCTGAACATAATCCGGCATTTATAAGAAAATTATCTAGTTCCTCTAGACCAATTCCATTAGTTCCGTTTTGACCATACGCATTATCAGGCAGTTTCAAAAACTCTTCAAGGTCATAGAAATCAATCCTATTGATTATCATTGATGCTTTACAAAATTCCTGATAAGAAAGTTTCTCCTCAATAAAAGCAACAAAAAGTTTTGCTATTAAGGCAGAGGAAACATGATCGTGAGCATTGTTAATTATATGCAGCAATTTACTGCCAACCGATTGTCCATATTTTTTGCTTGAATTAATTCTCAAAACAGCATCTTTCCTTACTTCCATATCAACCTCTGATAATCCCTTAAGAAACGATAGCAGTTTTTTGGTAAACAAATAATTTTGAACCGAAAGTATCGTTTTTCCGGCTCCAATTATAGCTCCAATAACTGGTAGATCTTTTAAGATTCCTTCAACTCCTGAATGCTGATCCAATACCGCTTCTAAAACCTCCGTTGACACCTTACTTAAGTCAGATTCCAACAAAGTCTTTCCTAATGAATTTTCAAACTCATTCTCCTTATCCATATTTTTACAATTGGTAAATTAATGTACTTAACAGATCCTCCTTTAAATACATAAAATATTAAACGTCAGTCTAATTGAGCTTCTGAACTTTTTCGAATAATTCTCTAAGTTCTTCTTCCGACTCACCCAATCCTCCATTACCCAAAATAATTGTAGGATTGGTAGGCATTATTTTTTGAATTTCCGACTCTATATAATCTAGTATAGGCTTAACGATTTTCATGTCTTCTTTAAAACGGGTATCCATCTCATCCACAGAATTAAAATCGCAATATAGAAATTTAGCTAAATTTATTTTCATTTCCAACAGTTCCTCCTTCTCCATAAAAGGAAGAATAATCACCATTTAAAACCATTTGACCAATTTTCAAAGCATCGTTTTTGTGGTCTTCAATTGATTCTTTTAAATCTGCTACTGCACCTTCGGTAAGCAGGTCTTTTAAAAAACCTAATTCACTTCTGCTGTAAATTGCTGCAAACTTATTGAACAGATATGGATTTAGTATGGATTTAGTAAATGGGGAAACATCAGTCTTTCCTGAAATAAAGAGTAAAATGTATTTATTTATTTCTTCACCTAAATATTCTACAAAATGTTTAGAAAATTCTGACCTGATTACGGTTAACTTATTAATTAGCTCTGCATCTCTCGTAATCCTTTTATAAAAACCTAAATCATATCCGTAGACATCAAACAAACCAAAATACATTCTTTTTTCTTTTGGGATATGCTGAAGCTTAACACGTAACTTTTCTAAATCTTGATCATTTTTAAAACCAGTAAATTCAGCAAGTACCGTTCTAAGCATATCTTCACTCGCAACTTTTTCAACTTCGAAAAACATAGCTAAGATATCTTTGCTATTTTTTAGTTTCTGATCCAGATCATGCCCGGTAATTGGCTCTATTTTTATTTTACTGAGAATTGAAATAAGATCATCAAAAATATTCTCATATTTTAGATGTTTTAATGATTCATTGTCAGCTAATACTTCTTCCGTCCAAGGCTTTAACAATACCTCATCTATTGCATCTTTATTATAATCAGTTAAAAACTTGGTCGCCGGTTCATTAAATCCTTTTAGTGCGACAAAATAATATGTGAAGTCTTCTAAGTCAGTAATTAAACTTTTATCCTTTATAGCATGAATTGCAAACTTTATAATTTCTCTACCAAGTCCCGGCTTGGTTATTAATCCTTCATATCTTTTACATTGTAATATCCCAACATTCTTTGATTTGAATTGAAGCAATAAATCCCTTCCACGATCACTGCCTCCCTTCATAAGTAAGACCGAATCAATTTTATTCTTGTAGATCCCATTTTCGATATCTTTTTTAAAAATAAAATATGATAGCAGTTCAAATTCTCTGGCTCCTAAATATTCTAGTGGGTAATTTTTACCGCTAAATGCAGGAAATTTTCCAGCAATATTATCTAATTCAACCTTTACTTCGACGTCACTTATAATATCCATTTACAGAGAAAATTTGATTTCAATCAAAAATATGAATTTACATTCAAAGATAGATCTGTTATAATGAAATAATAAAAAAACATTATTAATTCGAAAAAATATAGCCAAGATAGTGCATACAGTAAACAGTAGACATATTGTAGATTGTTCCCCTACCACAATCTGAGCAAACAATTGGCTATTACTTCTACTTTTCCTTTTTTTTCTATAGCGGAACATCTGATTTCTTATGACGAATTAAGATAAATAGTCTTGTTTGTCTGTTCTTTTAGAAACAATGTCGGGAATAGAACCAAACTCACAAGTCTTTTATCATTGACAAATGAGAATATAATTCAGAAGAAAAATGACTTCGCAAGTAAATTCCGTCTTCTATTTCAGCAAAAATCAAATAAAAATTACAGTTTGTGCAACTAATTCGTCATCAATATCTAAATAAATAATTAACTTTCTCGCAGTAAATTTCATACACTATGCCATACAACTATTCAAGAACTAACCATAATCCATTATTATACGAGATTGAGCTTACGGTAAATGATCGTAAACTACTTGCATCGCATGTTGGATTATTATTATTAGGAAAACATAGCCATGTCGCAACTATCCTTGCAGCTAAACATCGAAATGTATCCGCTTCTACCGATCAAATGATAAATCGCGCACAAAGACAACTGGTTGTTAAAACAGATGTTGAAAGATGGAAACGTGACGGATGGCTTTTCCAAATGATGACTTGGATATCATTACGTGTGGAACAACACGGTCAAAAACTGATGTTACAGGCCCCTCATACTAACCCCGCACAGCACGGAATAGATGGATTGGGCTTAATATTAACTACGGCTAATACAGTTCAAAATTTAATAATTTCAGAAGATAAATATACTGAAAACCCACGCACCACATTGAAAAATGATGTTTGGCCGGAGTTTAATTTATTTGAAACAGGTGAATTCGATAGCCATTTAGTCACCCAGATAACGGTACTTCTTAGCAATTTGAGTGAAGCCGAAATTGACAGGATTATTGAAAACGATATCTATAATATTTCGAATCGAATCTATAGAGCTGGTATAACTCCTAAATCGTCCCATTCAAATGCGAAGAAAAGAAAAAGACTTTTCAAAGGTTACGACAAATGTGTATCTGGAACAAATCACAATAGAAGACAAGCATTAACATTCAGTCAACCTGATATAAGGACATGGATGGATGATTTTTCCGCCGAGATTTATGCATATTTAGAAACACAAAGACCATAAGATGTACAATACTACAACGGAAGAAGTCATTAAAAAAGCTCCTCACATTGAGGGATTAAATACTGAAAATCTACCTCAGTATCTAACGAAAATTTACGCCCGAATTGTTTCAGTTAGAATGTCTTTGGATGGTTCTAAAAAACTTTCGCCAAAGCTAAAAAAAGATATTCACGAGTTAAGAAAACTTGCAAACAATTTAGAGTCATTTACTGTTCTTAGTAAGAAAGACAGCAATCAGGTATCAGCAGCTTTTGTAGCTGGAACTGCGCACAACTTACTTCAACTCATTAGGGATCAAAAATATTCTTTTTCCCCACAAACATTAGAATCTCACAGTGTCCCAAATTGGATTTCCTCAATTTTATTATTTCTAATTGGTGACAGTCCTGCTGATGCCGCAGAAATCGCTGTAAGAATTGCAATTGGGACTGACGATTCCATTAAATTTCAATTATCAAATGCTATTCGTCTTTTAGCTATGGGAAATCTTGGAAGCTTACGAGCACTTGAGCCCGCCACCAGAGATTACAATGATAATGAAATTGACATAGAAGCCGAAGATTATTTGTGGCTTCAGCTATTGTTAGGCCTTCAGCAAATGGCATCAGTACTATTGGGTATTACATCGACCAGGGAAAGCTACTTTAAAAATGTAGTCGACTTGGCATCAATTGATATGACTTTCACGGATATAATAATTAAAAGGTGCTATTCTGCTCCATTTCACTTAGCCACACTACTTGATATTTTAGAGGATCGGCTTTTAAGCAGAGGGGTGATAAATGTAAAAGCACCAGCAGAAACAGTTCCAAAAGAATGGCATATGTTTTTACAAAAGCTTGCTGAATCTAGACCATATCTATGGGAAAATCATTTTGAAGCAGTGCACTCTGGATTCTTGGATTCTGGATGCTCTGCTGTGTTAACTTTTCCCACTGGTGCAGGTAAAACTACAGTAGCTGAGCTAAAAATCGCTTCTACAATTATGGCAGGCAAATCAGTATTGTATTTGGTACCCACACATGCCCTAGAGGATCAAATAAATCGTGATTTAAATACCCTTTTTGATTACATAGATTCAGACAAATTAGAAATTGGTGGTGAATTTACTGATTTTGAAAATGGAGTTCTTGAAACAATTAATGTCATGACACCTGAAAGGTGTCTAACACTTCTAGCAATTAATCCTGAAAGTTTTGAAGATATCGGACTAATTGTTTTTGACGAGTTTCATTTAGTACATGGCCGTGCTGAAAAACTTGATAAAAGAAGTCTCGACGCAATGTATTGCTTACTAAAACTTTTTACTGAAGTTCCCGCAGCAGATTATTTACTAATATCTGCGATGGTTGAAAATGGAGAAGAAATTTCGTCATGGGTGGAACATGTGATTGGAAGGGAGTGTAAAACTTTTAATTCTGATTGGAAGCCAACCCGACAACTCCAAAGTTGTATAATTTATCCCAAAAATGAAATTAAAGAACTAGAAAAAATTATCTCAGATTTTCGAAAGAATTATAATGGAAAGACTGTGCCAACTAGGCTTAAAACGCAGATTAATTCAACAGCGCATCAGATTTACAGCCTTCGAAATAAATGGGAAGCAGACAAGCCAGATGATTTTTTTGTTAGAAAACTCTTTAACAAAAAATTTAACCTTGAAGTCAGTCCATATTGGAAAATTACCAGTAATAGAAATGCAGTAGCTAGCGAACTTGCAGCATTTTTTGTAAATGCTGGTATGAAAACTCTTTTATTCGTCAATAATCCTGTCGCTGCAAAAAGCACAGCCCGCAGACTTAATTCAAAACTTGATAAAAAAGATTTAGAATTAGAAACCTTTAACCAGCTAAATCAAGCTAGAATAACGAGTATTGAAATGGAGCTTGGAGATCTGCAATATTCATTCTATAATCCTCTTTTTCAAGTTGCAGTACATCATGGTCTACTTCTACCGATTGAAAGACAATTAAACGAATCACTATTTAAATCTAAGGAAGGAATACACGCAATTGTCGCGACTGCGACTTTGGCGCAAGGTATAAATCTACCAGCCGAAGTAGTTATAATTGCTGGTGACGATCGATTTGATGAAGATACAGATGGATCCGAAAAATTACTAGCTCATGAAATTTTAAATGCAGCTGGAAGAGCCGGAAGAGCTGGCACCGCAGCACAGGGAGTAGCAATATTGGTGCCAGGTCAAATCATAACTTTTGAAAACAAATTAACTGCTCCTACAGACTGGATTGAACTACAAAAAAGAGTTTTTGCTAAAAGTGACCAATGCCTTGTAATCAACGATCCCATGACACAGTTTTTAGATGAAGTAACTGCATTTGATGATAATGAGCTGCTATCACAAAATGTTAACAGCCTCTTATTACGCCTTCATAGTGACGAAACAGAAGAAGCCTCAATAAAAGCAATTTTCAGTAATTCTTTTGCATTTTTTAAAGCAAATTTGGAAGGTGATGATAAAATTTCAGCGAAAATAAATGAACTAATTATAAAGCGGGAAAATCTTTCGCATGATCTTCTATATGACAAGTCAGTTGAAGCAATTAGTCTTAAGACTGGTATCAATCCTAATATTATTGAAAAATTAAGTAAGAGCATATCAGAATTAGACTTGGAACAGATTATCGCTTATTCAGTTTCAGATTGGATTAGTTGGTTCGTTAACTGGCTACAAAGTGATGAAATTTACATTTATGAGATGTTTTCCAGCCCATCAAGTCGCGCACAGTTAGCAAGAGCACTGGGCTTAAAAGTCACAAACTATGACGTCAGCGCAATCAGTAAAAACCTTCATAAAATAGTGCCAATATTTGAGGCATATATTAGCGGCCAAAATTACGAAACTATAAACGAAATGATTCCAGGAAAATCTGACGAGTATTTAAGCAAGTCTAGACATTTCATCTTGAGATTAGTACCGCATAAGAGCTTCGCTCTCGGTATAGTATCATTAACAATCAAGGAAATATTGTTCTCATACGGCTACGAACCAGATGAAATACCCTATGTCATTAAAAACCTAGCTACAATGGTAAAAGAAGGTTTAGATACTGAAGAAAAATTACAATACAAAATTAAACGAAGAACATTAATGCGTGTACAAATACACCGTATGTTTGAAATTTAACAGCTATTTATCAGATAATAAAATACAATTTATAAATAATTAAAGATCTAATAATACTTTGGCATGAAATAGCATTAATGTGCTTTGCTAATCATTTCATTTTTAAAAGTATATTATGATTCTGATTAAGAAAACTAGAAATTATTTAAAAAAATTACAAATATGAAAAAATACTTTAAAGAAAACATTTTGTTTATAATTTCATTAATATCATTGTTACTTCTGTTATTGCCAATAATGGTCTTTTTATATCATTTTGGCGGAAAACGATTTTCTGATGACCTTGCTCTTTGGGGAACTTTTGGCGATTTTATCGGCGGAACACTCAATACGGTTATTTCTCTCAGCAGTTTAATTATACTTGGTCTTCTTACGCATATTGTTAGTAAACAATCAAATGAAGAAAGCAAAAAAATAAATTTATTAATACGTAAGCTTGATTGTTATGACAAACTAACTTCCTTTCTGCCAGAAATAACTGCTATAGGTAATGACTTAATTACGTCAACAGATGTTATTATGAATAAAGATCTAAAAGATGATGTAAGATTAGAACATTTAAAATCATTTCGAAAGTTAACTTTAGTCTTTAGGGAATTTTATCACTTTATACTTACATTCGACAGTAGATTTGGACATTTATTTGAATATAACATGACTTCCGCTGATTTTCAGAATTTATTATACAATACAAATAAATTAAATAACTTTTGCGACGCGGTTGTGGCTAGAAAACTGGATACTCACATTATTATTGAAAGTGGGGACGAATTAGCCGTCATGATTCATTATTATAATATTTTAATAGATAATTTAAAGAAAGAATTAAACTAAAAAACATCCCTTAATTAAGATAATTACAAATTTACATCTAAAACAATACGAATCCCGTTCAACTTTTTGTAGCAAAATTTGTTTGCCAAAAATGGAGTTACACTGCTTTTAGAAAAATGTATAATCTCTTCATACCAAAGCCAAATGTTTATCGATTCGCATCGATACAAGTTATTTTTCCAATTTTGACAGATAATTTTAAACCTTGTCTCTAGTATTTCGACAAAGTTACAGAAGTCAAGGGTCTATTAAATAAATTTATTTATTTGGTATTCATTCAGATTCTAGGACTTCAGCGGGGAAAATTACACTCTGCAGGTTCATGCACTTTATAAAACTCACTTCAAAACAATTACAAGAATATACTTTATTACAATACTATACTTATACTTTAATTAGCTGGCCATTTTCTTGCAAGCACGGTATTCTTTACTTTCCATTCCAATTAGAAGGTTTGCATAATGTGGGGCAAAACTGCTTAGACATATACTTGAAATTTTGCTGTAATTCACATCCCAAAATCTCAATAGATAAAGAAAAAGAGCATTAGCTTTAAACCCGACTAAATAGTACCAGTTTTTTTGCGTACAGTATCATTTGCTTTGATGCGGCCATCTGTGACGTTTTGCCACTTTTATTTTTATTAAAATAATACGAAGATCAGTCTACCAATATTCCACATACTTTACTGCTTCATTTTTCATTTCTTTATTGAAACGCAATGTATTTGCTTCTAGTTTTTTCATTCGAAACGGGTGAAAAGGGCAGCCAAGATAGTGTCGCCCGGACGCTGCATGCGCATAACGGCTTCGTGCCCCTCCCCCGCCCTCCGGGACTTATAGCCCGTTTAATATAAAAAGAGATTCCGCCGTTCGCACCGCGGCGGATCGTCTTTTTTTTTTTTCGTAACCATGAAAATGTCCGCACTACTAATATGACAAAGCGTCTGCAACGCCCGGATCTGCGGCGCAGTCCTGCCGTTTAAACAGACCTACGCCGATTTAGGCGCGAAAAAATAATTTGGAACAAAAATTGTTGTATATTTGACATGTTTAAAACTTTTAAAATGAGCAAAATAGAACCTGCTAGAGAAAAAGCCGTAATCAAAGCGCACCGCACCCCGGAAATCGGAAGCGGTCTGGTTAGGATTGCGCACAAAATCAGTTCGGTAAGCTCTGAACCTCAGGTTATCAAAATTGGCGAAAAATATTTTAGAGTTCGCGAACTGGGCTAAAATATGAATATCGCATTTACGACAATCCTGCTGTTTGTTATACTTGCCCCCGGCTTTATTGCCCGAAATGCCTATAATTCTTCAAAATTAAGCGTTAAGGATTACAACAGGAATCTGGTCAATGACCTGACGTGGTCGATCATTCCCTCACTGGCCTTCCATACCATTTTTATTGCAGTACTGCACAATGCCACAAGCTACTACGTCGACTTTGAACAGTTGGGCAATCTTATTCTGGCAGTGCCGGCTAAATCGGAGGACAGCTTCAGACAGCTCGGAAGCTTCAAGTATGCCATCTTTTGCTATAATTTTATCTTATTTGTACTGTCTTTTTTTGCGGGTCTTGGACTTAGGGAACTTGTAAGGAAGCGCCACATCGATAGAAAAGTCCGATACTTCAGATTCTCCAATAAATGGCATTACATCTTTACCGGAGAATGTCTTGATTTTCCCGACGTTCCCGACCAGTACGAAGAAATAACCGATAAGATTATAAATGTCTTATGTAAAGTGAACGGCAGAAGCGTCCTGTATACAGGAGAATATTTTAATTATTACATAGACAGCAAGGGAGACCTCGAAGCGGTCCATCTGCGCAATCCGATACGCCGATATCTCGAAAACGATAACGATCCGGAGCAGCAGTATTATGTAATCTCAAGCAGATATCTGGTAATTCCAAACTCCGATATCATCAATATCAATTTCCGCTATCTTTCCATGCAGGAAATCGACGAAACCGAAATCACCGCCTCGGAAAGACAAAACCTGATTGAACTGCCTGAAGGGGAAAACCTATAAAAGCGCAGAGCTTTATTAAACCAAAGCAGTATCAGATCTAACTTCTTTTTCCATTAATAAATATCTTTTCACAAGGCCGCATTGCAAAAATTGCACTAAAATAAATCGGCTTCATATGCAAAGACATAAAATTTAAAAGACTTCAAGAATGTTCAATAGACCAATAGACAATAGTATCAGATCCGAGGTGGTCGGCAGTCTGAAAGCCGCCACAAAAAAAGCTGAAAAGTATTATAATGAAAATATAACATCAAAAATAGAGGGACTTGATATTTTTGAAAGTTTAAAAATTATCGATCAGGAATTTAAGCTGGTCAAACGAAAGATTAAAAAATCAAAATATCCCTTCTATACTGAAAACTGTACTTCTGCCGATTGGCTGGTTTCGCAATTCGCAAGCCGTGCATACCTTTTGAATATTGATGAAACCAAGGATTTAAAAAAAGCGGTCTTCTTGGGTATATACAGAAATAAACTGCGCGCCCAAAGAAATGAACTCCTGGCAGAAAGTCCGGCCTACACGTACGAAAAATTCGTTAATGGGGAAATTAACAGCTTCTTCCATCACTACCCGCAATACCGTAATTTAAGCGAGGAAGACTTTTACAAAATTATCAAATGGCAGTCAGAAAAAGTAATTGCCATCATAAGCTATGAGAGCTCTATGCTGATAGAAAAAATCCAGCAGCACTGTCTTGAGATTGACGACCCATTTTTTTTTATAATGATGCAAAAAACCATTATAAAAAATCTTATGGATTATACAGGAAATGATCCTAATGATCTCAAAATTTTACTTTCTCAATTGTATATTTTTGAAGACTTTAACCTCGAAGAATTTGAAAATGATGCCTTATTGGAAAACTACAGGTCTTTTGCAAATAATGAGTTCCACTGGAATAAAGCCGACTACAATTCCATTAAAAATCTATCGGATGTTATGCAGGGCGGGCCGAAAAAAGTTTTCACCAATGAATTTTTAGTTTTCCATACTATAGAAAAAATTGGTTTTTGGCTGGGCACACTCGTAAATGAATCACGGATACAGCAACCCTATATTCTTCCTGATTATGAAAAAGAACTAGAAAAGGTCCAGCGCGAAGCAGCTCAAGAAATAGAGAACTTAGCCGACGCAATGTATAATTATATCAACGATGAAGAGAATAGCGAAAAAGAAGTTAAAAATTATCTCTTAAAATTATATGATGCCAATCGAATCAGGTATAATAAAATAAAAGAAAAAGATATTCTTCACATGCTTGCTGATGACAGACAGCATGTGCTGATAAACTATTTTACAACCAATGCGTTCTTCAGAAACAATATAGGAGAAACTGCTGAAAATCTTAAGGAATTGATTATTGTACGCGAACTTGCTTGGGAAATACTGGTCGCACATAATAACTTTTTTGACAACAAAAATATTTTCATCACATTGGACAATGACTTCAGTGACATTAACATGCTGATAAATAAAATGGTCCTAAATAAAAAACTTTATAAGGCCGGAAAAAAAGCACAAATGGACTTTTTTTCAAATTACGACAAATACAGCGTGCCGATCGATTATCACTTTCAAAATGTACACGAAGAACTAAAAAAAGTATTTACCATTGCATTGAATAAACTTCAAAAAATATTAGATAATGCCGAGCCTAGTAAAAAAGTATTGTATCTCCAAAGCAGGATTAAAGAAATTAAACAGAGGGAACTTTTATTCAAGCAGTACCAGGATGAAAGCGATTTTAAATATGCAGTGGATAAATATTCAGTTTTATTCAAAGAATTTTTAACAATCGAAGCTGATTTTCTGAGAGAGACCTTTAACGCCCCGCCGGAAGTACTGGAGGTGAAACAGAAACACTTGCTAGAAATCAAACCGGAATTCGGGACCATCACGAATAAAAGAAATCAAAAATTCATCATGCAGCTTCTGGAAGATTTAGGCCTGACCATAGATGGTAAAGCAAATATAAGTGAAAGGAAAAAAGGTGCAGTCAGAGGAATTGTGGAGGCACTAAAACAAAACAAAATTTTACCTGATAAAAGCCTTGAAATATTATGCAAAATTATCGGCGATAAAATTGGTCTGCCAATAAACTCGAAACTAGACGTTTCAAACATATCCGAACAATACAAAAAAGAGGCGGAAAAATACATTTCCGAAAATTATAACAGCTGATTTTTGCTTCGAAAAATTAAATATAAGGTTTTATAAGGTCAGCCTGATAACGTTTTGTCATGTTCTAAATATTTGCAGCATCTAACAAAGTAAATATTACAGATCATGAAAATTAAAAAGTTAAAAAACAAAAAAAGCAATCGTAAAAAAAATTACATAGCAGTCAAAAAGTCCAACATTTTTATAGTCGGGAAGGTTATCATTATTTTAAAAAAAATATTTCAAAAATTTAATATCGAACATTCAATATCTCTTCAACAGATAAAATTTATACTTCTTGTGCTTAAAATAATTTTGGAGTTATCTAACTGACGGCTTTTTACACAAAAAAGCTGAGGAAAAAATCTTTAGTTACGAATATGAGTAAAAAATGAATGTAGATTTCATTTTTTATTTTTGTACATTTCATTTTTCTCTCATACTTTTATGTGTGAAATCTGCAAACTCCACCACTGCCTGTTCACAAACGGGTTCTATAAGAAAAAAAACTAGCTGATGGATACCGGTCTTTTTTTGCAGTCGCAGACACTGATAATTCCAGCAGATCCTCTGAAAATAGACTCTTGCTAGACGTAAGGGCAGTATCTGGCTATTTTATAGATAGCTGAAGGAGCTTGTAAAAATCATTTAATACCGTAAGCATTCGTTATCTTTAATAATTGTCAGGGCTTAAACCCTATGGCATACTTGTCTGTCAAAATATTGCTTAAAACATTTGTTGTTTTAAGCAATTATTCATTTAACGCCCAGTGTATCTCTGAAATCTGCCTTTAACTTAGATTTCAATTCAACTACCTTTTTGTTTAAAATATCATAATATGCATTCATTGACTTGTGCATTCTTAGAATTTCATTCTGCGCATTAGGCTGGCCAGGAGAGATTGCTGTGAATTCATTAAATGCCTTTTCAAAATTTTCATTAATTGAATTAATAATACTGCACGTATTTTCGTTAAAAAAGATTTCATTGGAATCAAAATAGTCTGAAAAATCATTTCCGTCATTAGCCGCTATCCTTCTTTTTTCCTCTAGAGGGATATCTCCGGCAGCCTGAAAAGGCGCCATAAACGAGTTCATCGACTTTTCCATCGTTACTAATTTGGAGTATAAGTTCTTAACTATCTCGGCCCTGTCGGAGTGCAGTTTTGAAAAACGGATCTGGTTTTCCTGAGAAGCCTGAGACAGAAGGCTTTTGTGGCTTTCCAGGTTTTTATCAAGTTCAAGCTTATGGTTCTGTGCCTCAGAAGACAGGTTTTGCTTGAAGTTTTCCAGCTCTGTGTTTAACTCGGCTTTTTTTATCTCAATGGAGGCATTGAAAAAAAACTCAAAGAGCTTCTTTCCAAAAAATCCTATGGCAATAAAAACTAAAATCTGTCCTGCTGTGGTCACTCCCAGCTCTGTGAAAAATTCAATCCACTTAACATCCATACCCTTGTTTGCTTAAAATTTGAAATTTATCGTCAAAAAAATTCCACACCCATTCTATTTTGAAAGGTAATTAATCTTTCATTTTCTAATCCATTTCAAATATATTCTATTTTATGTTCGATAGCATTTCTTTGCTTCCTTTACCAATAAAAATGCCGCAAATTTTTAAGCTTAAAAGTTCTTCTACATCTCTTTTCTAATTATGGGGAGAAAAATCAAATTATGCACAGTTATTTTTTTAGAAGTGAAAAATATTTTAGGTCTAATCGATAAAGAGGATTTCTACCATTGATTTTTTCTTCTAGCATTTCAATAAGCTCCAAATCATTGAACGTTATAATCAGCTTTCCTTCTCCTAACAGCTCTTTTTGCTGGTCTTGAATAGACTGTTTACCCCCTAATCTTGAAAATATAAGAATGAAATTCCCTGTCTTTCCACTTAGATATTTTGTTGTTGAATGCATCGTATCGTAGTCAAATTCATCCTTATAGTTCTTAAATTCAACTATCAAAAGTTTAGCTTTGAAATCCACATTAATGCGACTCCAAAATGTTGAGGTTGATTGAAAACTGTTATGAACTATCAAATCTCTTCTTAAAGTGTCAGCTGAATTAGAAGCTTGCGTTTCTGCAATATAGGGAGCAAAGGAATCTGCAAAAAGAAATTTGAAAACTTCTGCACCAATTTTTTCATAGTTTGGCCATCCCGCCTTTCCTCTAGGACAGTTACGTAGTTCTTTAATAAGTAATTTTCCTTCATTTATTTCATTTGGTTCGCCAAATGAAATAAGATTAAGTCTTGATTTAATAAAAAGATGTATTAATTCGCTATGGTCGTTTTGAAAATATAAATCTGTTAAATCTTTTATATACTTGACTTTCACATGATTTTTTTCGAAATAATCAATAACAAGATTATCAGGTTTAGAGGTAAACATCACCTGCTTATTATACTTAGGCGAATAATTGTTTAATTTTTCCAAAGTTGATTCAAGATCTTTCTCATTAATTTCTTTCTTGTTGAAAATCTTTAAACAGTCGTAAGTGGAATCTCCGTCAATGGTCAAAAATGTATAGTCCTCAACATTGAACTTTACTTGTAAATTTCCATTTTTGATGAAAAATTTAACGAACTCAAACAATTCGTTTTCTCCAGCATGAGCCAAATAAATTGACAGTAATTCTCTATGTATGGTTTCCTTTGAGAAATTTTCATCAGAAATTTTCCAGTCGCTTTTCTTGATCCCAAACCAGGTCCATGAGCTAATTTGTTTATCAATTTTTTCGCAATTGTGTGGAGGTCTTGGAATAAAGTCTAAAATTTGTTCAGATAAATGAACTGAAGTATCGGTTGGATCTTCATACGACTGAATGCGGCAAACTACCAGATCTTTTCTCTCATCGCAAAGATAGGCTTTGATACATTTTGCACTAAAGTTAAAATAGTTCGCTGCCAAGGGATAATGTTCACTTATATAACTGCGGTAGAATGAAACTTTTTTATCTAATTGCTCTTTCAAATCTAAATAGACTGCGTGTTCTATTTTTTTGCACTTACCTTCGGTGGAATTAATGTGTATTTTATTTTTTTCAATCAATTGTTTTATCGCCTCAGAAGGATCTTCAATATTTCGCAATCTAATTCGAAGTTGCAAACCATCATCTTTTTCACCGTCCAATCGATTTATCTCTTCTTGTATTTGTTTGGGCAGATGACACGAGGAAATAGTAAGTCTATTCAAGTGATAAAGTAGTTCGCCACCATACCAAATTTTACCAGTTAAAAGAGAACAAAGCTGGTCAGCAAGGTTTAAAACAAGTGTGCTTTGCTCTTCAACTAAGTCTTTACAATCTTCACTCTGTGCAATGTCTAGACATAATTTCGGCATTTCGATCTCCAATAGCTTATAATTACTAATTTCACTTAAAAGAGCAAATAGTTGATTCTTTAACAGAACGAATCTAATAATTTCATCATTTTGAATCTTGCAAAGTGCATCAAAGTTTGAAACTAATTCTTCAAAATATTTTCGTGTTTCGGTCATATTATTATAGAGCCTTTTCCTCTGGTAGGTAATAGATTGGCTATGTAACGAAATTAAGTCGTATTTTCGGAATTGACAAGTCATTTAAGATACTAAATCAAAATACTCGGTATGCTTAAAAAAAAACTATCTAAAAATATGGCAGGCTCTTTAAAATTACAAGTAGCTTTTGAAATAAAATTTACTTATTTTCATTTTTAATGTAGCATGGCATTTCACGTTCTGAGCTTTTGCTTTGAAATCAACATTCTGGCGGATATCGTCTGCCGAAGCGGCGAAACGTGCTATATAGACTCTCGCATCAGTCACAAAAGCCTACTGGCTCTTATCATAAGAAGCAAGATCGTAATTGGCAAAAGTAAGTATCAATCACTGGCTTTCACCTTTACAAATTCGCAAGTTTTTTGTAAGAGCAAAGTAAAGTCTTCAGCCATTGCTTTTATTTTGTTAAGAGCCAATCCTCCTTTCCAATAAATAAAGAATGCGCAATAAAAAAAGTATTAACCGATAAACAGGTATATGTACTTAAGACATTATAGCAGCAATTTTATACTTTTGAAAGTCAGAGTAAAATTTTAAAAAGTACGGATTTACGTAAAATACATTCTAAATAAGAGATTTACTTTGTAAAAAGTATATTTCATTATTTACTGTTTTAAGGTAACAATACAAGATAAATTAAAAAACATGAAAGGAATAAAACTAATAGAGAATAAAAAGTTAGCTACTAAAAGCACTTTCATAGTAGAAATTAATGGCAATAAAACAAAATTTCTTGCAAAAGAAATTTTGTCAAACGGAACTATCAAATATTATCCCTTTTACGAAAAAGATGGGAAAATAGAACATAAATATAAATCAATAGTTTGCATAAGTACTGAATCAAAAACTATAATTAAATCCGGGATTTCAGTTAACGAAGCAAAAGGTTTTGGTTTCACAAGTCCTAAGGGCGTTTCTAATTTTTTCTACTTTTTTCAAGAAAAATTTCCGGCTATCAATGAAATATTAATTACTTCAAATCAGGAGACCAAAATTGAGAAAACTAAATTGATTCTTAATGTAAAAGATTTCAATGCAATAGAAAAAAGGACAGGAGGATTCGTGGAAAACAAAAAAAATGAAAGCCAGAATCTTTATCAATCTATTTTACATAAGCTACTTCCTTCAGAAATTGATTCGCCAACTAAGTCAAATTATGTAAGCGGTACGCTTCAATCATTTATTGATCGATATACTAATATAAAGTTTTCAAAAGAAGAGACTGAAGAATTAACAGATATGTTAATTAATTCAGGTTTACCGCATGAAACTTTAATTGCTGCAAAAACAGAATTTGATATTGTTTATATTGAGGACATAGTTAATGAATACAAAGAAAATTTGAAGCAGACAACAGATACACCTACACTTGAAGAAAAATGGCATCAGTTTTTTAAAAAACATACATGGATTTTTAGTCAGATTTTTTCATTTCCTGCCGTATTTCTAGGTGAAAAAGTAAATGTCGGAGGGCATAACATTACTGGAAGCAAAGATAAAATCGTAGATTTTCTGTACAGAAACAAAATAAATAATAACATCGCCTTTATCGAAATTAAAACACATTTAACCACATTAGTTGCTGCAACTGAATACCGCAATGACTTGTATCCCGTTAGCAATCAATTAACAGGTGCAATAATCCAAGTTCTAGACCAAAAAAACACGTTGCTTAAAAATTATCACACAATAGTAGGTAACGAAGCTGAATCTCTTAACTCAATTTGCGTCGTTATTGCTGGCGATACCTCAAAATATAAAAAGAAAGGACAAGGTTCTTCATTTGAATTGTTTAGATGGAGCAATAAAGATGTTCTAATTATTCCTTTTAATGAACTACTTGAAAAAATTGAAAATTTATTAGATTTATTTAAGAAGAAAAAAATTGATTAAACTTTGATTCCGCTGCAGAGAAAAAGATTCTGCATTGAATACGCTAAAAAATCATAAAAAAAATTATTCAGGATTTATAATCACGATGCGTTGCTCTAGTCCTGATTCCTTTTCTTCTTGCCGGCTATCGTCCATTTATTTATTATGGATATATTTCATTGCATCCGATTCTATTTCCTCTATTGTTTTCTTTTTCCCTCTAGAGATCCATTCCAAAAGTTCTTCTTCAAAAAAATAGAGCTTTTTACCATATTTATAGCAAGGAATTTTTCTCTGCCTCACTAGAGCATAAATTGTAGACTTTGCTTTTCCAATTAACCGGCTTGCTTCTTTAATATCAATAGGAATACTTTTTTCTTTAGATTCATATATCTGCACATTTTGAATCAAAGACTTAATTTCTGCAATTTCTTTCGCTACGAATGATACTGCTTTAGGCAGGTCTTCAAAGGTGATATTATTTATGTCCATACCTATCGTTTTTAATTGTTATGGCACAAATGAAAAAAGTGTTTTTGCTGTGTCCCATTTCACAACAAAAACACTTGAAAAACACAGTGCTTTTACAACTTTTACACTTTAAGGACTAGTAAAATTTTCAATAATCTTTATAAGTCCTTTCTGTTCATCATCTTTGAGATGCGTTTTAATGCTTTGCTCTTCAACATCTTTTAGAGCCTCAGCAAAGGTTAGTTTTAAAAATTTCGCGGCTCTGTCCTGTCTGCTTACTTTAAAATAATTCCATATATTCCAGCCAAAATGATACAAATCAAGATTGGACAGATCTACTACTTTTACTGGCTTAATATTTTCGAAATTTATGCCTTCAGCATATATGATTATATTCTTAACCAACTGCTTCAAATCATTATCCGCCGCATACAGCGCGAACTCCAGCTGCGTATAACGAATGGCAATATCAATTCTGGTCTGTTTCTGATTTTTGACTGCATTCTGCCTCTCTTCCCTTATCTGTTCAATATCCCTGGCTAAATCTTTATTTTCAGACAATTCGGTTTTAATTAAAACATCCTTCTGCTCCTCTGGGTCTTCATTTGGAGTGAGCCTTTCAGGTGATTCATTTTTTTCTCTCTGCAAGAAACGATTCAGTAATCTCTCAGCCAATTCGTTTAGAAATAAACTTAGAATTGCAAACATTAAAACTCCAAATCCAGTGCTGATCCAAAAGAAAACGCCGGCTGTATATTCATCCGCCCCTTTTTCCAGCAGCACCAGTCTTCCGATTGCGCCGATAAAGACACAGACTAAAAAAACAGACAGGTAAACTGCAATATATTCGAAATACTTTATTTTCATTGCGCTTTTTTCTTTAAAGATTCCAATTGTATTGCTTCTGATGCTATGTTTTTCTTCTCATCTATTACTTTTGCATAGATTTGGGTAGTTTTTACGTTGGTATGCCCCAGCATTTTGCTGACTGTGTAAATGTCTGTGCCGCTCGATAGCTGAAGTGTTGCAAATGTATGGCGGAAGCAGTGGAAGGTAATATTTTTTTTAATGCCTGCTGATTCAACCCACTTTTTAAGAGGGCGTGAAATCCACGACGGGTCCGGCAAATCCTCAAAAACAAGCTGCGCGGGAAGCCGTGGTTCACCGCATAGCTGAAAGGCCTGCTGGGAAATAGGCATATATTCGACACCTTTTGTCTTTTTCTGCGTAAAATGCAGCTTAGCCATACCATCTTCCAGACTTATCTCTTTCCAGCGGAGTTTCTGAATGTCGGAGTGCCTCAGACCTGTAAGGGCTGAGAAAAGTGCGGCTCTTTTAAGGACGTCTTTTTCGCAAGTCGTTGATGCCAGTACATTCAATTCTTTAATGGTCAGATATTCACGTCTTGACTCCTGATCCGGAATGCCCTTTATTTTTGAAGATAAATCAACTGTTAGATATCCGTCGATAAAGGCCTGTTTTAAAGCCGCTTTAAAAATAGAGAAATACCTTGCCGCAGTGTTGCGGGACAAGGTTCCTTTTTTGCCTCCTCCGAGCGGAGCGCCCAGCAGAAACAATTTAAAATCTTCCGCCATTCTGCTGTCAACCGCGGAAAACATCAGGGTACCTTTGGAATAGCTTTTTAAAAATTCTTTGGTCCGCTTCCAATTGATCTGAATGGATTTTGAACCTTGGGCGTGTCTCTTAGCCGCCACAGCAGCTAGATATTTAATAAAATCCTCTTTTCCTTTCTCTTTCTGTTCAGCCAATAAGTTATCAGCATCACTGTACAGATCTATATTATCGTATTCCTTCTGCCGGATTTTACGCACTCCGTCAGCATATAGCATTATTTCACGGTCGTTTTCGCTTCTGCACATTATTATCCCGTTATCGCTGCGTCTGGGTTTGTAGGATTTAGTTCCGTCTGCATCTGTCCGGGCAGCTCTTTTCTTGTCCCACTCCACAGTTGTTACGGCTCTATTTAAATATTCACGGATTCTCTGAGGAGTTTTCTTTCCGGAAACCTCAACAGGATAGCTTTCTATGTAAACATACCATTCATTTCGTTCTTCTGCCTTTCGAAGACGAACAGTCACTTTGGTTTTTGCTAATTGTTTCATATAAATTCATTTCCGTTATACAAATTATCAATTTCCATTTTGGGGGCATACACATACTTTCCGATCTGTCTGGTAGGGATTGAATATTTTCTGATATGGCTGTAGACAGAACCTTCAGATATTTGAAATCTCCGAGCTATTTCGCCGATTGAATAGCAGTCCTCTTTTTCAAGGCTGTATAATTTTTTCTTCGGTCCGCTTTTTACCTGAGGCAACCTTCGTGCAGGGCCGAACATCTCTTCCATAACTGTCCGGTCTATTCTTATAAGGCGGGCTCCAAGATTAACTGAAGGAATTTTTCCCTCACTGACAAGCCGGTAAAGAGATTTATTGTGAATGCCAAAAAGCATGCCAGCTTCAGGAACAGAAAGAAATACCCTGTTCTCGGGTATTTTATCCGTAAGCGCTTTGAGTTCCTCTTCAATTTTAAGCCGTTTCATCTTCAGCTTGTATGCTTTTTTACTGCATAGATGGGAGCAGTAAACAGAAGTGACGGTTTTAGGAAGAAATTCCTCCCCGCAGTTAAGACATTGTTTATTCGTTCTTTTCATCGTCTTTGTCTCCTCATTAAGGTATCATAAGGGTACTTAAGCCCCACTTTGTCTCCTTTTAAGAGACAGATACAAATATGGTACAAATATATGATAAAAAACGATTATAAAACAACAGAATCAAAAAAGGACCAAAAACAAAAAGCGCTGTAAACATAATATTTACAGCGCTTTAGCACTTATTGTTAACTGATGTTAATCAGTACTTATTTGACTTCTTCGAATTCAACGTCTTCAACATTGTCACCTTGCGATTGCTCTTGTTGAGGAGCTGCTTGTTGACCTTCACCACCTTGAGCGTACATTGCTTCTGTAGCTACTTTCCAAGCTGCATTTACATTGTCTAATCCTTTTTGGATTGCTTCAAGATCTTGAGATTGGTGAGCAAATCTTAATTCAGTTAAAGCAAATTCGATAGCTGTTTTTTGATCGTCTGTTAATTTACTTCCCAATTCTTTCAATTGACTTTCAGTTTGGAAAATAGTACTATCAGCTTCGTTCAATTTCTCAGCTCTTTCTTTAGCTATTTTGTCAGCGTCAGCATTAGCTTCAGCATCTTGTTTCATTTTTTCGATTTCTTCAGCTGTTAATCCAGAAGAAGCTTCGATACGGATATCGTGAGATTTTCCTGTTCCTTTATCAGTAGCAGTTACTTTGATGATACCATTAGCATCAATATCAAAAGTAACCTCGATTTGAGGAACTCCTCTTGGTGCTGGTGGAATACCATCTAAGTGGAAACGACCAATAGTTTTGTTATCAGCAGCCATTGCTCTAGCTCCTTGCAATACGTGAAGCTCAACAGATGGTTGAGAATCAGAAGCAGTAGAGAATACTTGAGATTTTTTAGTTGGAATAGTTGTGTTAGACTCAATTAATGTAGTCATTACACCACCCATAGTTTCGATACCTAAAGAAAGAGGAGTTACATCAAGTAACAATACATCTTTTACATCTCCAGATAAAACTCCACCTTGAATAGCTGCTCCAATAGCAACAACCTCATCAGGGTTAACACCTTTAGAAGCTTTTTTACCAAAGAATTTTTCAACTTCGTCAGCGATTCTTGGCATACGAGTAGAACCTCCAACAAGGATTACTTCGTCAATATCAGATGTAGATAAACCTGCATCTTTCAATGCTTTAGCAACTGGTTCCATAGAACGTTTTACCAAAGTATCAGATAATTGCTCAAATTTAGCTCTAGATAATTTTTTCACTAAGTGTTTTGGTCCAGAAGCAGTAGCAGTTACGTAAGGTAAGTTGATTTCTGTTTCAGCAGAAGATGACAATTCAATCTTAGCTTTCTCAGCAGCTTCTTTCAAACGTTGTAATGACATTGGATCTAAACGTAAATCAATACCTTCTTCAGTTTTGAATTCGTCAGCTAACCAGTCAATAATAACTTGGTCAAAATCATCTCCACCTAAGTGAGTATCACCATTTGTAGATAATACTTCAAATACACCGTCTCCTAATTCAAGAACAGAGATATCAAAAGTACCTCCTCCTAAATCGTAAACAGCAATTTTTTGATCAGTTCCTTTTTTATCTAATCCGTAAGCAAGTGCAGCAGCAGTTGGCTCGTTGATGATACGCATAACTTTAAGACCTGCAATTTCTCCAGCTTCTTTAGTAGCTTGACGTTGTGCATCGTTAAAGTAAGCAGGAACAGTAATAACCGCTTCAGTTACAGTTTGACCTAAATAGTCTTCAGCAGTTTTTTTCATTTTTTGAAGAGTCATTGCTGACAATTCTTGAGCAGTGTATAAACGACCGTCAATATCCACACGTGGAGTATTGTTGTCACCTTTTACAACACTGTAAGGAACTCTTTTTGCCTCTTCTTGAGTTTCAGCAAAAGTGTGTCCCATAAAACGTTTAATAGAAGCAATCGTTTTTGTAGGATTCGTTACCGCTTGTCTTTTTGCAGGATCTCCCACTTTAATTTCTCCACCTTCAACAAAAGCGATGATAGATGGCGTTGTTCTTTTTCCTTCTGCGTTAGGAATAACAACTGCTTCGTTACCTTCCATTACGGAAACACAAGAGTTCGTCGTACCTAAGTCAATTCCGATTATTTTACCCATTTTTTATATATTTAATTTTTGATATACATTTTATAACTCAGGTGGCATAAGTCAATCTTTGTGCCAATATAAAAAACCAAAGTAAATTGTCAGTTTTAATATTGGCACGACAATAATCATCTGACAACATGACATTTTTTAAGCCTGACAATCATGGCATATCAGGACTTTACGTGTCATTATCAGGAGCTATTTCCTGCTATTCACTCTATCTTTTATGTCGAACCCCGCCATAAAAGGATGCCGTTTCTATCAGGGCTAGGGCAATTATTTCCATAAAAAAATCATCTTAATCTAGTGTTTTAATGACTTTCAATGTTTTCAATTAAAACCCGAAATACTTATATTAGCTTCTTCAAAATTTATTTTAATGGAAAACTACAGCATCATTATTTTTATTCTATTCATTGTAATTGGTCTCTCTGCCTTTGCTGATAAAGCAAAATTGCCCTATCCGATTCTCCTTGTAATTGTTGGAATCGCAATTGGCTTTATTCCAACTATGACCGAAATAGAAATTAATCCTGAAATCATTTTCCTAATCTTTCTGCCTCCATTATTATATGATGCTTCATTTAATATTTCACCCAAACACTTTAGAAACAATCTTGGTACAATAAGCACATTAGCAATACCACTTGTATTTCTCACCACATTTTGGATAGCCGTTGTTTCACATTATATGATTCCCGGCATGACCTGGTCATTATCATTTACACTCGGAGCTATATTGTCAGCTACAGATGCCGTTGCTGCAGTAAGCGTAACAAAAGGCCTTGGAATACCCGAAAAAACCATTACCATACTCGAAGGCGAAAGCCTAATTAATGATGCTTCTGCATTGGTTGCTTATCGTTTTGCAGTTGCAACTGTAACAGGTTCAGCCTTTATAATATGGAAAGCAACATTACAATTTGTACTCTTATTAGGAGGCGGATTTTTAGTAGGTTTTATCATGGCTAAAATCCTAGCTTTCATTCTTACAAAAGTCCGTAAAAATATAAATGTAACTGTTAGCTTTATGTTATTAATGCCATTTGTAACCTATTTAATTGCAGAACATTTACATGTTTCCGGAGTGATTGCAGTCGTATTTTTAGGATTGTCAATTTCACGTTTCAGCAAAAAAATCTTTCCGGAAAGCTTAAAAAACAATTCAAAAAACCTTTGGGACGTTATTATTTTTATTCTCAACGGATTAATCTTTATCCTTATTGGTCTTAATTTTAGATATATCCTAAAAGACATTGACAATGATATGATTTTCCCTTATATAGGTTATGCTGTAATTATAACGATTGTTGCATTGTTAACCCGAATGGTTAGAATATTTTTTCAAAAAACAAACTTGCAGAAAGCATTTCAAAACAATGACAAAAAAAGACGAAAAGTTAGCGAACATTCTTTACTCGATTCTAAAAACAGTCTTATCATTAGTTGGTCTGGAATGCGCGGAATCGTTTCTCTTGCGATCGCTTTAGGTTTACCCAAATTACTTCCGGACGGAACACCTTTTCCCGAACGAAATTCTATAATATTCATTTCGGTAATGGTTGTATTATTGACAATCGTCGGACAAGGATTAACGCTTCCCTGGATCGTTAAAAAAACAGGCATAAACGAGCCAAAACCCGAATAGCATCATTCTATTCCATTCTTTTTGATTTTATTTCTAAAAAAACATCTTCAAAGAACTCAATATTTACAAGGCTTCACAAGCTTTTCAAATAAAAAATAAAAATATTTTCAAAAAAAGATAAAAATTTTGTCCAATTCTGAAACTTCGATTGTTATTCCATTATAACAACATTTATAAACATTAAATTTAAACAAAATGGAAAATCGAATTAACATTCACGTAAAAGGACAAGAAGCAATCAAAACACTTTATCCAGTTGGCGGATATCTAAAAAAATCACCTCTTGAACAATCTCTTATCGAATTAGTTCTTTTTAGAGTTTCACAAATCAACAAATGTGCTTATTGTCTGGATATGCATTATAAAGATGCGCGTCACAAAGGCGAAACTGAACAACGTTTATACGGATTAAGCGCCTGGAGAGAAACTTCATATTACACAAACCGCGAAAGAGCAGCATTTGCATGGGCAGAAGCTTTAACAGCATGTGATGTTACAGATTCTGTTTACAATGAAACCGCAAAAGAATTTTCGGAACAAGAATTAATTGATTTAACTTTAGCAATCACAAACATCAATACCTGGAACCGTATTAACCTTGCTTTTCCTAATGAACCCGGAACTTACAAAGTAGGTTTATTTGGTTAATTAAAACTTTATCGATCGCTTTTTCAGATTGATTTTAGATAAAAGATCAATCTGAAAAAGCGATTTAAAAACATCAAAAGAAAATTTTATAACATTCAAAAAATAATATCATGAACGAATTTTTATTAATATTTCGTAGAGATTATATCACAAAAGAAACACAGCCTTCGCCACAAGAATTACAAGATTCTCTTAAGTTATGGCAAGATTGGCTGGGCGGAATTGCAGCGCAAGACAAACTAGCGAGACCTTTACAGCGCTGGGATGGTGAAGGAAAAATAGTAACAACAAACAAAAGCGTAATCAACGGACCTTATGCCGAAATCAAAGAAGCAATTGGCGGATTAATTATCATCAAAGCCACAGATTATGACGAAGCCGTGACAATTGCAAACGGATGTCCGATCTTAGATCAGGGCGGAAATGTAGAAATACGCATGGCAGTTACAGTATAAAATATAGATTATTTTTTTGCCACGAATTTCACTAATTTACACTAATTAGCTTTGGCAATAAAAAACTATTAAAATTTAATTAATTCTATTTTAGGTCAGTAATAATCAAAAAAAAATCCTTTTAATCTGTGGCAAAACAACAGCAACAGAATTCGTGAAAATTCGTGAAATTCGTGGCAAAAAATAAAACAAGTCCTCATGGAAGAAAGCCAACTTTTACCCAATTTATTTAGAACAGAGTACCGAAAAATAGTTTCGGTGCTCTGTTACTTATTTGGAATCGATAATATCGAAATTGCCGAAGACATTACAAGCGATACATTCCTCGCCGCAACCGAATTATGGAGTCTAAAAGGAATTCCTGAAAATCCAACAGCCTGGCTTTATACTGTAGCCAAAAACAAAACCAAAAATTACCTCAAACGGAATACTGTTTTCGAACAAAAGCTTTCCGTAGAAATAAAACATACCGCAAATAAATCTGAAGAAATTGAAATCGACTTGTCAAACAAAAACATAAATGACAGTCAGTTAGCCATGATATTCACGGTTTGCAATCCTGAAAATTCCGGTGAAGCACAAATCGCCTTGGCATTAAATTTATTATGCGGATTTGGGATTCAGGAAATTGCCGACGCTTTTTTGACCAATAAAGAAGTCATTTATAAAAGAATCAATCGCGCCAAAGAAAAACTCAAAGAAGCCAATATTAAAATTGAACAGCCAACCGTTTCTGAAATCAATAATAGATTAGAAAATGTTCTGACAACGTTGTATTTATTGTTTTCTGAAGGTTATTATTCGACCTCACAAAATACTATTCTACGAAAAGATCTTTGTGCAGAAGCCATGCGATTGACTTTTTTATTGATCGAAAATCCAACAACCAACTTACCTTCCGTAAATGCTCTGCTTTCTCTAATGTGTTTTCATAGTTCGAGATTTGACGCCAGAACTAACGAAGATGGAGAAACAATTTTGTATCAGGATCAGGATGAAACACTTTGGAATCAGGAATTAATCGAAAAAGGACAACATTATTTAGTTAAAGCATCTACAGGAAACCATCTTTCAAAATACCATCTTGAAGCTGGAATTGCTTATCGGCACACCCAAAAAGAAGACACGCCCGAAAAATGGCAAAACATATTACAACTTTACAATCGCCTTCTTATTTTAGAATATTCGCCTATTGCAGCTTTAAACAGAACCTTTGCTCTTGCCAAAACCAATGGCAAACAAGAAGCTATTATCGAAGCCGAAAAACTAAATCTGACCAACAATCCTTTTTACTTTTCTTTATTAGGCAATCTTTACACTGATATTGACAATAAAAAAGCCATACAAAACTTTGAAAAAGCACTTCAAATCACCAATTCTCCTGCAGATAAAGCAACAATAATCAAAAACATAAATTCAATTAAATAATATTGATTTTAATCCATGATGATACCATCTTTGTCAAAGTTTGAAACTTTGACAAAGATTACCAATATAATCCGTATTCATAAGCAATTACGTGTAGTCTCTATGAGACATTTTTGTGCGTCATCTTTATTTTTTCTACCAACATCTAACCTCTATGAGGTATATTAAGCTTTCAAAAAAAATACTATGCGCGAATAATACTTTATGCATTTCTGTCCTCGATTTGCTTTTTTATTTGTAATTTCGGTTTTCTGAAAATGATTGTTTTCTGAAGAAATAATCAATACAAAACATTCAGAATAAAATTAAAATACAAGTATAAAATGGCTTCATTTATTAAAGAAATCTCATTTCGTTGGTCAGATCTTGACCCAAATTTTCACGTTCGTCACAGTGCATATTATGATTTTGGTGCGCAACATCGTATCGAAATCCTCGAAGAACTTGGCCTGACTTTAAGAGTGATGCAAACGCAAGGTTTTGGTCCTGTTTTGTTTAGAGAAGAATGTGTTTTTAGAAAAGAATTAAAACTTTCAGATAAAATATTCCTTCATACCAAAACTTCAAAAATGAAACCTGATGCTTCGCGTTGGTCAATCATTCACGAATTTAGAAGAGAAGATGATACACTTTGTGCAGTAATTACAGTTGATGGCGCGTGGATGGATACCAAATTACGCAAATTAGCTTCTCCAACACCAGAAATTGCTGTTGAAGCTTTGAGTATATTTCCAAAAAGCGATGATTTTGTTGGATTATAAAAACAAACTTCATTTTTCTTAACTTTATAAAATCCAAAAAACTATAATTCAAAATATATGTTTTTTGGATTTTTTAAATTCAAAACTCATGATCGATTACCTAAAAGACTTTAGAATAGTTATCATTATCGCTATAATTGGGCTTGTAACAATTATTTTGGGCGCTGTTACAGACAAATTACTTCGCTATTTTTTGTATCGAAAACTAACCGATAAAGAATATGATGTAACAGGATTTAGATTTCTAAAGCATTTAATTATAACCATAATTTACATTTTAGGTATTGCATTTGCATTAATCCAAATTCCCGAATTCAAAGTTATCGGTCATTCCTTTTTAGCAGGTGCGGGCGTTATTTCGTTAGTAGCAGGTTTAGCTTCTCAACAAGCTTTGAGTAATATTGTAAGCGGAATTTTTCTGGTTATTTTTAAACCATTCCGAATCAACGATAAAATTACAATCAATAATTTTGTAGGTACAGTCGAAGATATTAATTTGAGACAAGTCGTTTTGAAAGATGCCGAAAACAACCGAATCATAATTCCTAATTCTGTAATAAGCAATCAGATTATTGTAAACACCAATATGCACGATACCAAATGCTGCAAAATCATTGAAATTGGAATTGGTTATGAATCTAATGTTGAAAAAGCATTAGAAATCATGCAGGAAGAAATTGCCAAACATCCGCTTTTTATTGATACCAGAACCGCCGAAAGTAAAAAAGAAAAAACACCTTTGGTTGTAGCAAGAGTTGTCGCACTCGCAGATTCTAGCGTAAACTTAAAAGCATGGGCTTGGGCCAAAAACTCAACAGATGGTTTTGTGATGTATTGCGATTTATTACAAAGTATTAAAAAACGTTTTGACGAAGCTAAAATCGATATACCGTATCCGCAAAGGGTCGTAACGATTAAGAACACTGAAAACTAAATCTACAAATTAAACACAATAGACAATAATTTATAATCCGCCAAAATCAGCTTAATCAGTAAAATCCGTGGGCAATTACTACTGAAATTTCAAACCAAAATTCACTTTATCAAAAGTAGTGCTGCAAGAAACCGCAAATCTGCCAATATTTAGTGTTCCAAAAATACCACCAACTCCTTGTCCGGAATAAAATCCGCCAGCCGAAAATCTATCGACCTGATATTTTAGTGCAATATCATTGACTCTGCTGCTCAATTGCCCAAAAGCAATTATATGAGGGATAATTTCGTAACTCGCAAAAACTTTTGGAACCAGTTTTTTATAGTAATCAAAACTCTCATCAGTTTCATAATCAACACTTGTAGAATGCAAGTTCTCTAAGCTTGCGCCTACATAAGTATTTTCACCAAAGTGATATGAAACACTAAATCCAGTAAAAGTTCCCTGATAATCGCTCCGTGAATCAACATAACCAATACCAATTGTCGCTCTGAACTTATCACAGATTTTTCCAATATAACCTATATAAGTCCGATCGATTGCAGATTTATCAATTCCCGCTCCTAGAATAATATCTTCGTCGCACATATCAAATGCGTACTGAAAATAAGAGGAATATTCATCTTTATTGGCAGCAACAACGCTCCTGCCTTTATCAAGATCAATATTGGGAGATATTAAAGTAGAATTTATAACAGCAAAATCAAATGTATTCACTTCCTGAGCAAACATGGGCGCTGTTAGTAAGAGTAAAAGTATAGTTTTTTTCATAATACCAGTTTTAGCATACAACATTCTTACTCTAATTTACAGACTAATTTCCTGTTAATAAAAGAAGTTCTTTGAAGTACAGCATTACTCGTTAAAAAGCAACATTTTCACAATCAGTGTCTTACGGGGTATTAAATTTACAAAATATTATGCTCCATTTCGTTAAAAATCAATAATAATTAATTGTAAACAGCTCTAAAACCCCTTCTTTTCAGATTTTCTGATAACTTTAAGACCCTATTTTTTGCATTTATAGATGCTTAACGGTAATTTTATAATCCTGTAAATCCAAAATCTGCCCGAAAATGAAAATTATAAAGTTAATACTCCTATTATTTCCCGTTTTCTGTTTTTCTCAAGAAGTAAAAATCAAATCATTAGATATTAATCTTAGTAATTATGAATATCCATTTCCTGTAAAGTTTTTAGAATTGAACAATCAACGCCAATATCTAAAAATGGCTTATATGGATATTATTCCGCAGAATTACAACAATAAAAACATCGTTTTACTTCATGGCAAAAATTTCAACGGAGCTTATTGGGAAACTACTATAAAAGCTTTGAGCGCTGAAGGATTTCGTGTTATTGTTCCGGATCAGATAGGATTTGGAAAATCGTCAAAACCAGATAACTTTCAATACACATTTCAGCAGCTTGCAGAAAACACTAAGAAATTATTAGATCATTTAGGAATTGAAAAAACAACTATTCTCGGTCATTCTATGGGCGGAATGTTAGCCACCAGATTTGTATTAATGTATCCTGAAACTACCGAAAAATTAGTACTCGAAAACCCAATTGGACTTGAAGACTGGAAACTAGTTGTTCCCTACAAATCCGTTGATTGGTGGTATGAATCTGAATTAAAACAAAACTATCAGAACATAAAAACCTATCAGATGAACAATTATTATGATGGTAAATGGAATGCTGATTTCCAAAAATGGGCTGAACTTGGCGCAGGTTGGACAACTGCTCCTGATTATGATCGCGTTGCCTGGAACTCGGCGCTTTTGTATGATATGATTTTTACACAGCCGGTTTTATATGAATTTAAAAACATAAAAAGTCCAACGCTTTTAATCATCGGAACAAGAGATAAAACGGCTTTAGGAAAACCATTAGTTTCTGAAGAAGTTCGAAAAACAATGGGAAATTATTTAGAACTTGGTAAAAAGACACAAAAAGCGATTCCGAATTCAAAATTAGTAGAAGTTCCAAATACCGGACATTTGCCACATATTGAATCTTTCGATCAATTTATAAAACCATTAATTGTATTTTTGAAACAGTAATAACATGATCTTTTGCCACGAAAATAATTTATTTTTTTTCGCCACGAATTTCACGAATCAACACGAATTTTTTATTCGTATTCATTTAAAATATCAATTCGTGCTAATTCGTGAAATTCGTGGCAACATTTTTTAATTCAATAATCTTAATCTAAAACTAAAATATATGTTTACACTAGAACAAATCAAAGAAGCGCATTCGAAAGTACAAAGCGGTGCAGATTTCCCAAATTATATACAAGACCTAATCATTTTGGGCGTTAAAGGTTACGACACATTTGTAAATAATGGTAATGTCGAATATTATGGCGTAAATAATTACACCGTTTCTGCAGAGGAAAGATATCCCGAAATTGAAGTTGCTCCTCTTGCCAATAAAGAACGTTTTATCGAATTTTTAGTAATGCACCAAAGCGGACAAACGGATTATCTGACCTTTTGCAATCATGCAGCGCAATGTGGTATTGCAAAATGGAGAGTTGATATTATCGAAATGACTTGTACATATTATGACAAATCCGGAAATGAAATTTTGATCGAGAAAATTCCTGATTAATCATAAAAAAAATAACTAGCCAACCAAACCACATTCAATGTCAATTTTTAGTCAAAAAACTTATTTTATTACTATAAAAAGCATCTTGATAGTACTTTTTTTAAGTTGTTTTTTGGGATATTCTCAGCAGAAAAAAAGTAAATCTAAGTTTAAAGTAATTGCTTTTTATACCGCAAAAAATGACCAGGCACATATAAGCTTTGTTCACGAAGCGAATAAATGGTTTCCTAAAATTGCCGAAGAAAATCATTTTGAATATGATTCTACCAACAATTGGGATAATCTAAACGCTAAATTCCTGGCAAAATACCAAGTTGTTTTATTTTTGGATACAAGACCCGAAACACCTAGTCAGCAAGAAGCTTTTCAGAAATATATGGAAAATGGCGGAGGTTTTATAGGATTTCATTTTTCGGCTTTTGCCTTAAACGATTCTGATTATCCACAAAACTGGAATTGGTACCACAATACTTTTTTAGGTTCCGGTGAATACGGAAGCAATACCTGGCGACCAACATCGGCCGTTTTGCGAGTAGAAAATCAACATCCAGTTACGAAAAATATTCCTAAAACATTTTCATCAGCACCAAACGAATGGTATAGATGGACGAACGATCTTACTAAAAATCCGGACATTAAAATTCTTTTGGCAATCGACGAAAGCAGTTTTCCACTAGGAACCGGACCAAAAGAGCATGAAATCTGGCGTAGTGGCTATTATCCTGTCGTTTGGACCAATAAAAACTATAAAATGCTCTACGTAAATATGGGACATAACGATATTGATTACGAACATGGAACCAACAAAACACTTTCGTATACATTTGAAAACAAAGTACAAAGCCAATTAATTTTGAATGCGTTGCTTTGGTTAGGAAATTCTAAAAAATAAAATTAATAAAGATGTCAAAACTTTCTCCACTTATAAATCCTGAAGAATTATTAAAACTAAAAAATACTTCTGAATTTATTTTAATTGACGCCAGAGCCGGAATCAATGCCGAAGAAAATTACAAAAACGAACATTTAAAAGGTGCCCGATATATAGATTTGAATCGGGATTTGGCAACAGTAGAAAATGATCCAGCAAACGGAGGAAGGCATCCTTTGCCTTCTTTCGAAAAATTTTCCGCAGTGCTTTCAAAACTCGGAATCTCCCCTTCTAGTCATGTTATTATTTATGACGATAAAAACGGGTCGAATTCCGCAGCCAGATTTTGGTGGATGTTACGCGCGATTGGTCATGAAAAAGTTCAGGTTTTGAATGGAGGTTTGCAAGCGGCAATAAAAGCAGACTATCCAATAAGTTCAGAAAGTGAGATTTTTGATGCAAGTGAAAATTATCCAATATCAGAATGGAAATTACTTCTAGCTGATATCGATGAAGTCGAAAAAGCACGAAATAACGATCAAAATATTGTAATTGATGTCAGAGATAAAAATCGTTTTGATGGCTTAACAGAACCGCTTGATTTAATTGCCGGACATATTCCGGGTGCAATAAATGTTCCGTTTAGCGAAAATTTAAATGAAGATGGATTTTATAAATCAGCTGAAGTTTTAGCAGAAAAATATTCTGAGATTATAAACGACAAAAATCCTGAAAATGTAATTGTTCATTGCGGTTCTGGCGTTACAGCTTGTCACACATTATTAGCGATGGATTATGCAGGGATTTCGATTCCAAAACTTTATGTAGGTTCCTGGAGCGAATGGTCACGAAACGATCGCGAATTGGCAACAAAAGAAAACAAATAAACTTGGCAAAACATTACTAAAAGCAATGTTTGCCTAAAGCATTTTTTGCCACAGATTAAAAGATTTAAAAAAGATTAATCACTATAATCTGTGAAATCAGTGGCAGAAAAAAAACAACTAAATACATTTAAAATGCAGCATTGGGACATACTTTTATCGAATCAGGTAAATAAAAAAGCTTTTATTGATACTTTACTTTCAGGTCAAGCCAAAGGAGAATTGGCCGTTTTTAATAACCAGAAAGGAATTCTGTTTTCAGATATTGCCATTGAAAAATTCATCGAAAAAGAATATCAATATGACATTGTAGAAGCTTCTCCGGAATCACACAGACAATTAAGAACTTTCTCATCTGGAGAACGCAAAAAAGAATTTCTGAAATACTGCATCAATCAAAACCCTGATTTCATAATTTTTGATAATCCGTTTGATCATTTAGATCAGGCTTCACGAGTAGTTTTAGCACAATCACTAGAGAAACTTACCGACAATATTGCGATTATTCAATTGCTTAATCGTACTGTTGATGTTTTAGAATTTGTTCCGAATAAAGCCCAAATCAAAGATAATTCCTTTGAATTACATCCGCTTTTAAAAACCGAAAACCATTTTAAAACCTTAAATACTTCAGCAATTCCAAAAGCGATTGAACCGCATTCCTTTCACGAAAGTGTATTAATCAAAATGGACAATGTTTCTGTAAGTTATGACGATCGAAAAATTATAGATCAAATTTCGTGGACGATAAAACAAGGCGAATTCTGGCAATTAATCGGTCCGAATGGTTCGGGAAAAAGCACCATTCTATCTTTAATTACTGGCGATAATCCAAAAGGATTTGGTCAGGATTTATTTTTATTCGGAAGAAAAAAAGGAACCGGAGAAAGCGTTTGGGATATCAAAAAACAAATCGGAATCTTCGCCACTTCTATGACAGATTTATTCCAAAAAGGACATACTTTAGAACAAATGATTCTATCCGGATTTTTTGATTCTATTGGATTGTATAACGAACCAACTACTTTACAAAAGCAAAATGTAGCGCAATGGCTTGAAGTTGTTGAAATGACAAGTTTAAGAAAAAAACGTTTTATTGATCTTTCAATTGGTCAGCAAAGAGTTGCGTTGATTGTTCGTGCCGTCTTAAAACATCCGCCATTATTAATTCTCGACGAACCCGTAGAAGGTTTGGACGACGAAAATGTAGATTTGGTAATTCAGCTTATCAATACCATTAAACAGGAAACTAATGTGAGTATTTTGTACGTTTCACATCGTATAGAATCCGGGCTTGCTCCTACTTCGGTTTTTGAACTTTTACCAAATCCAACAGGATCTATCGGTAAAATTAAATACCATTCTGAGTTAAATTAAAACACAAAAATGAAAATTAAATATATCGCATTATTAGCATTATCGCTAATAATCACTTCGTGTTCCAGCACAATTTCTACAACGAAAAAAGAATATAAAATAAGCGAAACAAATCCATTAAAAAAAGATTGGAATTTCGAATCAAAAGAATGGTTTCTTAAAAAAGATACCTTACAAGGAAATGGAGGTCCAATGCATTGGGGAGTCATAGAATCTAAAAAACAGCTTCCTAAAAACTATGAAATCGACTTTAAAGTAAACATGACCAAAGAATCTTTGTTTGAGGTTATGCTGAATATTAGTAAAAATAAATACATCAGAACTTATCTATATCAAATAGACCAAAATATTGTAATTGGCGACGGAACTTACAATAAAAATAGCGATGAATACGGAAAACGAGGCGGACCAACTGTGTCTAAAAAGACAATGAAACTAGAAAACAACAAATGGTATTCAGTCAAAATCAGAGTTTCAAACAATCAATTATACTTTTCAGTTGATAACGAAACTTTTCTGGAATGTTCTCTTGAAAAAACCAATCTAAGCCAACAAGGTAAACTAGGTTTCTTAACCAACGGAGAAGCAAAAATTATTGATTTAACGATTAAAACTCTTCAATAAAAAAAGAAAATCTTGACAGTTTAATCAAAACAGTAATTAGAAAAATCCGTTTTTCTCAGTGTTTTCGCTTTAGCGAATCAGTAAAATCAGTGTCCAATTTTGACGCGGATAAAACAGATTTACTTCGTAAAAACGCAGATAAAAACGGATTTTGTTTTCTAAAAGCTTAACTTAATGACATTCGCTACGTTTCCCAAGGTTGAAACCTCGGGCTATGTTGAAATATGATAAAACAAAAAAGCTCCTAAAAGGAGCTTTTTTGTTTATACGAGAAAATCTTTTTTCTATTTTCTTTATTCTATAATCTAAAATCTAATCTCTAAAATCTAAAATTAATTCTCGTCATCTTCCATATTATGCGATTTTCCGTAATTGCGCCATTTCTCGATGCAATCCTGAAAATCCTGAGGTAATTCTGTATCAAAACGCATCATTTCACCCGTATTAGGATGTACAAAACCAAGCGTTTTAGCATGCAAAGCCTGACGCGGTAAAGCTTTAAAGCAATTCTCAATAAATTGTTTGTATTTTGTAAACGTCGTTCCCTTCAAAATCAAATGTCCTCCGTAACGTTCGTCATTAAACAACGGATGACCAATATGTTTCATGTGAGCACGAATTTGATGTGTTCTTCCGGTTTCTAATTTACAAGAAATCAAAGTTACATAACCAAAGCGTTCTAAAACTTTATAATGCGTAATCGCAGGTTTCCCAATTTCAGGATCCGCAAAAACCGCCATTTGCATACGATCTTTTAAGTGTCTTGCTAGATTTCCTTCGATTGTTCCTTCTTCTTCGGCAACATTTCCCCAAACAAGAGCAATATACTCACGTTCAGAAGTTTTAGCTTCAAATTGTTTTGCCAAATGTGTCATTGCAGCTTCCGTTTTGGCAACCACCAAAAGTCCGGATGTATCCTTGTCAATTCGGTGAACTAAACCTGGGCGTTCACTACTATTCATTGGCAAATTATCAAAATGATGCGCCAATGCATTTACCAAAGTCCCCGTATAATTTCCGTGTCCGGGATGTACAACCATTCCCGGCTCTTTGTTAATCAACAACAAAGCATCATCTTCATAGACAATATTCAACGGAAGATCTTCCGGAAGAATATGATTTTCAAACGGAGGATGTGACAACATAACTGTCACTACATCAAATGGTTTAACCTTATAATTTGACTTTACCGGAATATCATTTACGAAGATATTCCCTTCAGTTGCAGCGTTCTGAATTTTGTTACGCGTAGCATTCTGAATCAAATTCATTAAATATTTATCAATACGTAAAAGCGCTTGACCTTTAGGGACTTCAAATCTAAAATGTTCGAATAATTCGTCTTCCAGATCTAAATTTTCAATATTATTGTTCATCTTTTGGGGTTTCCGTAGTTGGCGCAGCTAAACTATCTGTGGCCTGACTTTCATCTACATAAGTTGCTTTTCCGTCACCTAAAACCAAGTCGATTTTAGAAGCCTTCAGCACGCGATCTCCTACTTTTAAGTTTCTACCTTTATAACGCATTTCTAAAACCATATCTTTTCCAAGATTCGGAATATAAGTAATCGTTCCCGCTTCAAGCCCTAAAGCTTTCAAAGTTGGAACTGCTTCGCGATATGTTTTTTCGATTAAATCAGGAATTTTAACAGATGAAAATCCTGATGCATTAATTTTAATATATATTTTTCTTCCTACTTTTACCATCGTTCCTGGCAACGGATCTTGCTCAACAACACTGTATTTAGGAAATTCACTTCGGTAATCAACACTATCCAAAAGCACATAATCAAGGTCCAAATCGTCCAATTTTGCCTCAACTTGTTCCTCAGTCAATTTAGACAAATTCGGAACGGCAATTTCATGACCATGATCAGTTGTAAAAGTCAACCAATGCATAAACAAATAACCTAAAACGGCAATTATAGCAGCCGCACTTAATACTTGCACAAAAAATACTCGGCTAGTTAAATACTTACGTAAACTCATAAATTTATTTTTATTAGAGGCAAAGATAAAGCTATTTCGTTTCAAAAAAAATGATAATTTTGTTTTAAACAAGAAACTGTTCCGATTGTCATCCTGAGCGAAGTCGAAGGATAATTTTCAGGAGCTATTTCCCGCTGTCCACTGTATCTTTTTATTTTTAAAGAAAAAATAAAAAGGATGCCGCTCCCATCAGGGCTAGGGCTTTAGGTTTCATAAGAAGGTTTTTCTTTTTATAAGACCTCGTTTTGTCAGACTGAGCGGAGTCGAAGTCCCGCAAAGTGATTCAGCAAACGTGACTTCGACTCCACTCAGTCTGACAAAAAAGAGAACAAGATTACAAAGAAGACCTGAAACCTGACTCGAGACTGAAAGTCAAACAGGCGAAGCAAACAAATAAACGATTAAACAAATACACAAAATAAACGATTAAACATCAAATCAATGAAAAACATAGCCATCATCATGGGCGGATATTCAAGTGAATATAAAATTTCTCTTATCAGCGGAAACGTTGTTTACCAATATCTGGACAAAACAAAATACAACGGATTCCGTATTCATATCTTTAAAGAAAAATGGGTTTATGTAGATGCAAATGATGCGGAATTTCCAATTGACAAAAATGATTTTTCCGTTACAGTAAATGGAGAAAGAATCACTTTCGATTGTGTTTTCAATGCCATACACGGAACTCCGGGAGAAGATGGTTTAATGCAGGCTTATTTTGAATTATTAGGTATTCCGCAATCATCTTGCGATTATTACCAAGCAGCATTGACATTCAATAAACGTGATTTATTATCGGTTTTAAAACCATACGGAATCAAAACGGCAATTTCTTATTACCTAAATAAAGGAGATGTAATCAATACTGAAGAAATCGTTAAAAAAGTAGGTTTGCCATGTTTCGTAAAACCAAACAAAGCCGGATCAAGTTTCGGAATCTCAAAAGTAAAAACTGAGGCTGAATTGCCTATCGCAATTGAAGTTGCCTACAAAGAAGACAATGAAATTATCATTGAAAGTTTCCTTGACGGAACAGAAGTTTCAGTTGGAGTAATCAATTACAAAGGCGAAATTAAAGTTTTACCAATTACAGAAATCGTTTCAGACAATGATTTCTTTGATTATGAAGCCAAATACGAAGGAAAGTCACAAGAAATTACACCAGCAAGAATTTCAGATGAACTGACACAAAAAGTTAGCGAAACTGCAAAAAGAGCTTACGAAGTTTTAAAAATGAAAGGTTTCTCAAGAAGCGAATTCATCATCGTAAACAACGAACCGCACATGTTGGAAATGAATACAATTCCGGGATTAACAACCGAAAGTTTGATTCCGCAACAAGCCAAAGCAGCCGGAATATCGCTGGAAGATTTATTCACCAATGCGATTGAGTTGGCTTTAGTTTAAAGCTACTAAGGTTCTGAGATTCTAAGTTACTAAGATCTCAGAACCTTTTTTTGAACCCAATATTGTCAGACTGAGCGAAGTCGGAGTCCCGCAACAAGATAATAGACTTAACTGACACTAAAAACGTTATTTCTCGTGTGATTTCTCCTCCGTCGAAATGACAAAAAAACTAAAAACTAAACTTTTTTAAGACGCAAAGAAACCTCAGAAACTTAGTGCCTTAGAACCTTAGAACCTCAAAAAAAGATGCGAAAAGCCATATTTCCGGGATCATTTGACCCAATTACTTTAGGACACGAAGACATTATCAAAAGAGGAATTCCTTTATTTGATGAAATTGTAATTGCTATTGGTGTCAATGCCGAAAAAAAATATATGTTTTCACTCGAAGAAAGAAAACGCTTCATTGAAGAAACTTTCAAAGACGAGCCAAAAATTTCGGTTATCACTTATGAAGGTCTAACAATTGATCTAGCCAAAAAACTAAAAGCAAACTTCATTTTAAGAGGTTTACGCAATCCCGCCGATTTCGAATTCGAAAAAGCCATTGCTCACACCAACAGAAAACTATCTAAAATAGAAACCGTATTTTTATTAACAGCCGCAAGCACATCATTTATTAGTTCAAGCATTGTTCGTGATGTATTACGTCATGGAGGCGAATATGAAATGTTGGTTCCTGATGCGGTTAGGGTGAAGAAGTAAACAAATTCATTTTACAATATCAATTAACTACCTTTGTCTTAAATGAATAAAAATCTTTATATAATCGCAGGTTGTAACGGAGCTGGAAAAACTACTGCTTCTTTTACAATTTTACCAGAAATTCTAAATTGTAAAGAATTTGTAAATGCTGATGAAATAGCAAAAGGTTTGTCTCCATTTCAACCCGAAAGAGTTTCATTTGAAGCAGGAAGAATAATGCTCAATAGAATAAATGAACTTTTTATTTTGAACGAAGATTTTGCTTTTGAAACTACTTTAGCAACTAAAAGTTACAAATCAAAAGTAATTACAGCACAAAAAAAAGATTACACAGTTACTCTTCTTTTCTTTTGGTTACAAAACGTTGATTTAGCAATTGAAAGAGTCAAAACAAGAGTTTCTGAAGGTGGTCATAATATCGAAAAAGATGTTATTCGAAGAAGATACAGAAATGGAATAAAAAACTTATTTGAAATTTATCTTTCAATAGTGGATGAAGCAATGATTTTTGATAATTCGGCTGGAAAACCCGAATTGATTGCCGAAAAAACTTTGGACACTGACCTGAATATTTTAAATGATATAAAATTCAATCTACTAAAAAAATATTATCATGAAAACTCATAAAAGAACAGAAAACCAAACAAAAATTCTGGAAGGAATGGACAAAGTTTATGATAAATTAATCGAATTCAAAAAGAAAATGAATAGCGAATTAGTTGTTCTTAAAGATGGTAAAATAGTCCGAATCAAGCCTTAATAAACATTACTTTTTTCTATTATCACCCAAAACATAAACTTGCAAGCGAAGCAAATTATAAGTAAATTCGCATTTTTAAAATAAAAATCAAATAATGAGCATCGAAAGAGAATTAAACAAACGTAGCGGATCTAAATGCGAACTTTGTGGAGCTGAGGAAAATCTAAAAGTACACCAAGTATTACCAACTCAAAAAGGCGGACTTGACGAAAGTATAATGGCGTGCAGTACATGCGTTGATCAAATTGAAAACCCGGACAATGTCGATTTAAATCACTGGAGATGTCTTAACGACAGCATGTGGAATGAAAACGTTGCCGTACAAGTTGTAGCCTGGAGAATGTTAAGCCGTTTGCGTGCCGCAGGATGGCCGCAGGAATTACTTGACATGATGTATTTAGACGAAGATACTCTAGCATGGGCACAAGCAACTGGCGAAGGCGAAGATGACGAAAACAAAATTATTCACCGTGACAGTAACGGAGTAATTTTAGAACACGGAGATTCTGTTGTTTTAATTAAAGATTTAAAAGTAAAAGGTTCCAGCATGGTTGCCAAACAAGGAACTGCTGTTCGTAACATCCGTTTAGACCACGAAAACGCCGAATATATTGAAGGAAAAGTAGATGGTCAGCAAATTGTGATTATCACGCAATATGTAAAGAAAATATAGTTTTCTTTAAGGTGCTAAGGTTCTGAGATACTAAGATTCTAAGTTTTTTCTAACCTTTGTCAAAGGTCAAAAACTTGAAACAAAATTCTTCAAACCTAAAACAAAACAAAAAAGGCTATTCAAATCTGAATAGCCTTTTTTAGTTTTATATTTAAAGTAAATTATTTTTGGAATAATTTATTAATCTGATCTTTTACAAATGGCTCAGAAACACTGCTTGTTGCAGAAGAAGCATCTTTAGATCCAACCATAAACTGAACTGTAGCTTTCTCAGGAATAACACTTCCTGTGTAGTGCAACCAAATATAATTATTAGGTAATTCTAATTTGATATCGTATAATGGATTTGCAGTAAAACCATTTACAATAATGCTATAAAGATTAGAATAATCATTATTAACATTTTTAAATGTAAACTTTCTCAAAGAAGAAGATTCATCATCATTTTGAATACTTGTGTAGTATACAGTATACTCATCTCCAATTTTCTGAATATAGTTGTTATTTACTTTTCCTAATTTTTCAACTGGTACAGTTTCAATAACTTTAATTTGTGCAAAAGACACAACACTAAACAACAAAATAGCAATCGTAATAATTCTTTTCATAATTAATTTGGGGTTTATTATTTACCACCACAAGAAACGTAGAATTTATGATAAATTAAAACCTTAATCATTAATTTATCAACATTCAATTAAGATTGTTGTTCAAAATTAGCCTAAGCACAACAAAACAAGCAATCAAAATATTGAAATTCAATAAATTAAATAGAATTTAACACATCAAATTGAATACGAGAAAGACTTAAATTTACCATTGAAAAAGTGCAAAAACGTATCGAAATTAACGAAATTTTACTACAAATCTTCCTTCTAAATACTATCTAAGTTTACAATTTTAACCAAAATTCACGACAAAAACGATAAGTCAAAGAAAAACGGGAACAAAAAACTATTTTTCCTCCTCTTTCTTTACCACTTTTCTGGCAACTTCAATTTTGAATTTCTTGCCTTTCATTTTTTCGTCTTTGACGTTTTTAAGCAAGTCTTTTACTTTATTGAATTTTACCGCTGCAAATGAAATAAAATCCTTTACTTCGATTAAACCTAAATCCCCTTTTTCTAATTTTCCTTTTTGAGAAAAGAAACCAACGATATCAATTTTATTCAATTTTGTTTTCTTTCCACCACTTATATATATAGTTTGATATTCTGGTGGTTTTGGTAAAGTTGTAGCATTATCAACTTTCAGAACTTCCATTCCGTAGTCAATATAATCCAGTTGTTTTTCACTTTCGTGAATGATAATATAAGCGGTTCCAGAAGCTTGCATACGCGCTGTACGACCGTTACGATGCGTAAATTCGTCTTCTTTTAAAGGTAAATGATAATGAATAACGTGTTTCATTTCCGGAATATCCAAACCACGAGCCGCCAAATCAGTTGTGATTAAGTAACTCATACTTCCGTTTCTAAACTGAATCAAAGCACGCTCACGTTCGTCCTGATCCATTCCGCCATGATAATAAGTTGCGTAAATACCTTTTTCGTTTAAGGTATCACTAATTCTTTCTGCAGCATCACGATGATTACAAAAAATAATAGCCGATTGTGATTTCAACGAACAAATCAAATTGAATAAACTTTCTAATTTATCCTTGCTCGGCGAAACAACCATTTTCATCGAAAGATTTGCTTTTTCTTCTTCTTCAGGAATAAAATCCAAAACCGTAGGATTAACAACTCTTGTATATCTTGGAATCTCGATATCTGAAGTTGCCGAAACCAAAACACGTTTGTTCAGCTTCGTTAATTTGCCAATGATATAAGACATTTGCTCATGAAAGCCCAATTGCAATGACTTATCAAATTCATCCAAAATCAAAGTCTGGATTTTGTCTGTGCGAAAAGTATCTCTGTCAATATGATCTGCAATTCTTCCCGGAGTTCCAATTAAAACAGCAGGCGGATTACTCAGATTCTTGATTTCAGTATCAATAGAGTGACCTCCGTAGCAAATATTTACTTTGTATTGCGTTCCCATTTTTTTCCAAACCTGCTCAATTTGCAAACCTAATTCGCGTGAAGGCACTAAAATTAAACATTGAACCGAAAGAATCTCAGGTTGTAATAATTCTAAAACAGGCAGTAAAAAAGCCAATGTTTTTCCAGATCCTGTCGGAGAAAGTAATAAAACATTGTTATCGTTTAAAATAGCATCCTGCGCTACTTCTTGCATTTCGTTTAGGCTCTCAATTCCTAAATTCGAAAGTATATTGTTGGAATGGTGTTTTTTATTCATTTTGCAAAAGTAGTCAAAAAAAATGTTTCACGTTTCAGGTTTCAAGTTGAAATGAGAATAGAGCAACTTTGACATTTAACCGCAAAGTTGCAAAGTTTTTTTATTTTTGATTCTGTTGAAAAACGCAAAGGACACAAAGCTATGTTTTATATACTTTGCGAACTTTGCGTAAATCTTTGCCCCTTTGCGGTAAAAATCTCAATACATTATTATCCTATCTCCTTTAAAATCAATTTAAATTCAGCTATTTCAACTTCTGTCAGCGGTTTTAACGGACTTCTTAAAAAACCTCCTTCAATTCCCTGAATTTCCAGACCGGCTTTAATTGCTCTTGGCAAACCTTTAGTTACAATAAACTTTAAAAGATTCAATTGTTTATAAAACACCTTTTGAGCTTCATCCAAATCATTATTTTGAATTGCATTATACAAATCCAGATTCAGCTTGGGAATTAAATTTGGCGCTGCCGTACACCAACCTGAAGCTCCCGCAGAAAATGCTGCCAATGCCAGCGGATTTGAACCATTATAAAATGCAACATCATCGCCTAATTCTCTTCTTAAATAATGCATTCTTTGTACATCTCCCGTACTTTCTTTGATCATCGTGACATTCGGGATTTCCAGAAGTCGTTTCAACAAAGCCGGAGACATATCTACTCCGCCGGTTGCAGGATTATTATACGCCATTATAGGAATCGAAATTTCTTTGGCAACAGCATTATAATGTGCTACAATTTCATCATCTGTGAGTTTCCAATAGCTCATCGGAATAATCATTACAGCGTTTGCGCCCGCTTTCTCTGCAAATTTTGCGTGATAAATTGTTTTCTCTGTTGTTAAATTTGACACACCAACCAAAACCGGAACTCTACCGTTAACTTGTTCGATTGTTGCTTTTACAATTGCCTCTTTTTCTTCGTCTGTCAAATATGGCATTACGCCCGTACTTCCTAACGGCGCTACGGCATGAGAACCGGAAACAATCAATCTTTCTAATAATGTTTTGTACAATTTAATATCAACTTTTTCTTCTTTATCAAATGGAGTAATTGGATAAGCAATAATGCCTTTAAATAGGTTATTTTTCATTTTGTTTTCAGTTTAAATTAAAGATCTCTCCCCTCTTCTTCTCTCAATGCAACGCCTAAATTTTGAAGTTGAGGCGCATTTTCACAAGCAATATATTTAGCCGATTCTGAACTGCTTAAATTCTGATGTCTGTGCCAAGCCCAACTCGGGATATAAACAGCGTCTCCTGCCTTCCACTCTACTTTTACATCTTCAACTTCCGTATATCCATGTCCTTCGATTACATAAATAACGGTTTCATAAGTATGGCGATGTCTATTCGTCAGTTGATCCGGAAGCAAACCACCAATAGTCATACTCACATTTTTACTTGGAAGATCGACGAAGAAAACGGGATGTTTTCGCTCTGTCGAAAATTGATTGTGTACTCCGGCTTGCTCTACATTTTTGTGAATTAATTTTTCCGGCATTACAAAAGTTGGTCTGGCAAAAGTTTCATGAAAGTCTTTTGATGAAAATTGTTTTTTAGTTTCCATAAGTTTTAAAAATTTTAATTTTTCGCAGTATTGCTCTCCAAAATTATTTTAACTTTGGACTACTCAGCTAACACAGTTTTCACATAAATAAATAGTCCAGATGTTAAGACCTTGGAAATTAGAGATTCAATTAAATACCAGTTCTGATAAAGCAATTTACCTACAAATTGCCGATGCCATTATTGACGCCATAAAAACCGGAATACTCAACAGCGGAAATGCTTTACCCGGAAGCCGTCAACTTGCCGAATTACTAAAAGTGAACCGAAATACAGTTATCGAAGCGCTCGATGTTCTAATCGCCGAAGGTTGGCTAATCACAATGGAAAGAAAAGGAACTTTCGTTGCCGACATTTTACCAATTGCTTCCAAAAGCGCAAAGCAACAACAAAAAACAAATCATGCTAAAGAAGAACCAAAACCTTTAATTGTTTTTGATGATGGAATTCCCGACAGCCGAATTGCTCCAATGAACGAGTTAGCCAGAGCTTACAGACAGATTTTTAATCGGAAATCACGCTGGCAAATTATGGGTTATAGTACTGAATTTGGAAATCTGGAATTCAGAAAAGCTATTGTTCAGATGCTAAATTTTAAAAGAGGAATGAATATTACTCCAGACGAAATTTGCATTACACGCGGAAGCCAAATGGCGATGTATTTGACCGCGAGTTGTTTATTATCGAAAGGAGATTATGTAATAGTTGAAAATCCCGGATATAAACCTGCTTGGGAAACTTTTGAAAATGCAGGTGCAAAATTACTTCCGATAAATGTCGATAAAGACGGTTTACAAATAGATGAAGTTGAGGAATATTTGAAGAAATTCAACAATATAAAAGCAATTTATGTAACGCCTCATCATCAATTTCCAACAACTGTCACGCTGAGTTTAAAAAGAAGATTGAAACTTATAGAATTGTCCAATCAATATGGTTTTAAAATTATTGAAGATGATTATGATAATGAATTTCATTTTGGACAAAGACCAATTTTACCTATTTCGAGTTACAGCAACGCCAAAAACACGGTTTATATCGGAACTTTAAGCAAAATCGTTGCACCCGCATTGCGAATTGGATATTTGGTCAGTAATCCCGAAACTATTTTAAAAGTGGGCAAACACAGGAAAATGATCGATGTACAAGGCGATAATATTATGGAAGAAGCCGTTTTGCAACTCATAAACGAAGGCGAAATAAAAAGACATCTTAAAAGAACGACGCTTATTTATAAAACCAAACGAGATTATTTTGAAACCATTTGTACTAAATATCTAAAAGACAAAACCACTTTTATAAAACCCGAAGGAGGTTTGGCTTTTTGGATTGTTCCAAATTCAGATGTCGATATTTTTGAAATTGCTGATAAACTTATCCTAAAAGGAATCAAGATAATGACTCCTGAAAAATTCAGTTTTAATGAACCAATATCGGGATTCAGACTTGGTTATGCTTCTCTAACCGAAAAACAAATAGAAGAAGGTATTATTGAGATTTCTAAATATTTATAATTTGTTTCAGGTTTCAGGTTTCAGGTTTAAATACTGGATGATTTTACCGCAAAGTCGCAAAGATTTACGCAAAGTTCGCAAAGCTATATTTATAAAGCTTTGCGAACTTTGCGTTTGTAAACACAATCAACTACAAAAAAACTTTGCGCCTTTGCGGTAAAAATCTGCACAAAGTATAATCGCATTTCAACTTGAAACTTGAAACCTGAAACAAATAAAACTTTATATTTGATTTTTCTATTAAAAACCCAAACCATGAGACTTTTCACAATTGTCATTTCACTTTTCACAATCACGCTTTTCGCTCAAAACAATAAAAAATACGATACTTTTTTTGAAAAAGGAAACGGAAACCAATCCGCTTCGTATGAAGAAACAATCAAGTATTACAAGCTTTTAGCCAATGATTTTCCGACGATTCAAATCAAAGAAATGGGTTTAACAGATTCTGGTGAACCTCTGCATATGGTGGTTTATAATCCGGAAAAGGAATTTGATTTCGATAAAATTCAGAAAAATAAAGCGGTACTTTTTATTAATAACGGAATCCATGCCGGAGAACCTGACGGAATCGACGCTACAATGCAATTCTACAGAGATCTGGCAATTGGAAAGCTAAAAGCGCCAAAAAATACGGTTTTAGTAACTATTCCGGTTTACAATATTGGAGGCGCTTTAAACCGAAATTCGACTACGAGAGCGAATCAGGATGGTCCGGAAATTTACGGTTTTAGAGGAAACGCGAGAAACTACGATTTGAATCGCGATTTGATGAAATCAGATACTCGAAATACAAAAAGTTTTGTTGAAATTTTTCAGAAAATAAATCCTGATGTTTTTATTGATAATCACGTAAGTAACGGATCTGATTATCAATACAAACTTACCTATATTATGACACAACACAATAAATTAGGAACTGTTTTGGGCGATTTTATGAATACCGAAATGATGCCAGCTTTGGTCAAAGATTTACAACAAAAGAAAATCGAAACTACGCCTTATGTCGATTCTTTTAAAGATACTCCTGACAAAGGTTTTGGGCAGTTTGTAGACAGTCCGAGATATACAACAGGTTATACTTCGTTGTTTAATACCATTGGTTTTGTGGTTGAAACACATATGCTGAAAAAATATGCCGAACGCGTAAAAATGACGTATGAATACACCAAATCGACTTTGGATTTTACAGACGCTAATTACCAGAAAATCAAAGAATTTCGAGTTAAAAATCTGGAACAATATCAGCCTAAAAAGCCTTACACTTTAAAATGGGAATTAGATAGCACAAAAGCAACTAAATTTACATTTTTGGGATATGAAGCCGGATACAAAAAAAGTGAAGCCACAACAGGAAATCGTTTGTATTATGACCGAAGCAAACCGTATAAAAAAGACGTTCCTTATATTAAAGAATTCAAATCGCAAAAAGATGTTGTTATTCCGTCTGCTTATATCATTCCGCGTGGTTATTGGAATATTATTGACCTTTTAAAGAATAATAACATTGCTTATTCTCAGCTTAAAAATGATACTATTATTGAAGTTGAAAGCTATAAAATTGCCGATTATAAAACAGTTCCAAATGCTTACGAAGGACATTATTTGCATTACAACACAAGCATAAATTCTAAAATTGTAAAAATAGCTTTCGCCAAAGGTGATTATCTGGTTTCAACAAATCAAAAAGGAGTCAAATATTTAGTTGAAGCTTTTGAACCTGAAGGTGTTGATTCTTTCTTTAACTGGAATTTCTTCGATCCAATTTTACAGCAAAAAGAACATTATTCTGAATATATTTTTGAAGATACAGCCGCAAAACTTCTAAAGGATAATCCAGCTTTAAAAGCCGAATTAGAAGCTAAAAAACAATCTGATGCTGAATTTGCTAAAAATGCTGCAGCACAATTAGATTGGATTTACAAACATTCGGTTTATTATGAAAAGGCGCATTTACAATATCCTGTTTATCGTGTTTTGTAAATAGGACAGATTTAACCGCAAAGTTCACAAGTTTTTTTGATTTTTGATTGTGTTGAAAAACGCTAAGATCGCAAAGCTGATCGTAGAAAATCTTTTGTCAAAGTTTTTCACAGTTTGTCATTTCGACGAAAGAGAAATCACACTAGAAACTCCGCAATCAAAATCGCCAATCTTTGTCGAATTACGCGTGTGATTTCTCCTTCGTCGAAATGACAATCATTGTGTTATTTTGGGTAAAACTAAAGTTCTTTACAGCCTTGGTTTTAAACTTTGACAAAGATTAAGTTTACTATTCCTTTACGTCTTCACGTAATATTGTGTTAGTTAAATCATTTACATTTGAAAAAGTAATTAATCACAAAGCTGTTTGCTAAAATCTTTGTCAAAGTTTTGAACTTTGACAAAGATCGATAACGCAACGAAATAGTTAATTACATTCAGAAAAACTATCACTAATTAAAACATACTAAAATGGGGATTTTTGACTTCTTAAAGAAAAATAAAAAAACTGAAATACCAGAAATTGAAGAAAATCCAGTTTCTACAATTAAACACAGCGGAAAATCCCTGAATGAAATATATGCTGAGAAACTAAATAATGTAAGTCCTAATAATCAAGACAACGTATTTGATTTTATCAAAATTTACAGTGAATATATCGTTCGGTTTATGGGCATGCAAATGCAGGATAATTATGCTCCAATTGCAGCTTATGAAAAAGCAAATGGCGAAATAATAGGTTATCTATATATCGCAAAAGACATGAGCTATAATCGTTCAAGTGAAGAAGTGATTTCGGATATGGAAATTGAATTTGAAAAAAGACTCAGCGAAAAAACAATAAAATCTTATACCATCTTTTACCATTCCAGGTTTAAAGATGATAATGACCACGGAATTGCTAAGAAAAATGGCGACTTTAATGCCATATCTATAAAATATAAAACATCAGATTTAAGTGGATTTGCAGGTTTGAGATATTCATTTGAAGATGATTATATTGGTTTTCAAGGTATTTCCGGTTTTTCGCCAGAACAAAATAATTTCATATTAAATACGCAATTAAAAGAAGATAAAGATTATTTTCAGGAGAGAGTAATCATCGAATCACCAATTATTGAAAATGAAATTGGATTAAAAATCAAAAAAGTCAATAATGGAAGCGTTGGCGATATGTGGGCAGGAATTTTTGGCTTTGACCGATTAAGTGGTGAAGACGGCAAAAAATTCCTCATTCATAATGCTGCCTTGGTTTTTATTCAGGAAACAGTAAAATCAAACGATGCCGTTTTAATTACTGAGATGAACTTCGATAATATTATTTTTAGAGGTGTCAAAACAACTAATGACGAAACCCGTACAACTTACCCTTTACTTAAAACTGACATTTTTATTGATGTCGAAAATAAGCAAATAAACGAATGGGAAAATATAAATAATCTTGAAGCGGTTATTACAGGAAATGGAAGAGATACTTTTGGACTGACTTATTTTGCAACAGATTATGCTATAAATAGAGAAAAATATAAGACCAATAAAAAACTAGACATTGAGTTAAGCGGGTTAATTTATCATTTAGAGATTTCTGATATTTCAGAATCAAATACTCCGGATGGTCCAAATTTTAGCGAAAATTTTACGATGTACATGCCTAGTAAGGAAATGTCTGAATTTGGCTGTTTTGATTTTATAGGTTTACTCGAAGACTTTAGAGAAATTGAGGTAATGGACAATAAAAAATCAGAAGGTTATATTTTGAAAGTAAAACTGATAACAAACGAAGATTATCCTGATTTCTTTACAATTGAAATGTTTGTAAATAAAGAAAATATGAATTTTGAAAATCTTACAATCGGAATGCAATTAACGGGATTATTTCAATTGCAAGGACAAATTAAGGAATAAAAATCAAGCTTTAATTTCTAGTTAATTATGGATACTTCTTTTTATCTTGAAAATTTTCAAAAATCAGCAGATCAACTTGATCAAAAGCTTCTGCACAAAAAATCAATTGACGTTTCAGTTGGGGTTTATTTGGATTCTGTTTTTATAAAACTGTATAAAAATTCCTGGACAAGTAATTCTCAGGAACCATTAACCGCCGAATCTAGAATTTTCTTTTCGGTTTGGGTTAACGATTCGACTTTGGAAAAGCAAAAAATCATGTACAACATTCACGCTTTGAAATTGAGAAAGTTAAAAGGTTATACAATTCAAAGCCGAAAATTTGCTGAGGTATTTAGAGCAAGTTTTAAAAATCATGAAAACAACTGGCAGAATGTTAGCGTAAATCATGGTCCTTTGACTTTGATGGAAGGCTGGATAAAATTTGATTTAAAAAATTTGCAGGAAGAGATTTTAAAACTTGCTAATAACTTTTTAGAAATAGAACATTTAATTGATGATACTCTTAATCAGTTTAAACCATTAAAGTAAAAAATGGTTTATAAATACTTATTTAACCGCAAAGTTCGCAAAGTTTTATTGCTTTTGATTGAGTTGAAAAACGCAGAGATCGCAAAGCTTTACGTAGAGAACTTTGTCAAAGTTTAAAACTTTGACAAAGTTGAAATATTAACAATTACCGTAATTACCGTCTAACGAAACATAAATAATGAAATACAAGCTTTTTCTTGATGATATTCGAGATGTACAAATGGTTTACAAAAACCTAACTGACGATGATTTTGTTATTGTTCGGAATTTTGATGATTTTAAAAAGGTTATAATCGAAAACGGACTTCCTGAATTGATTAGTTTTGACAATGATTTAGGATTAGATGAAAATGACAATATTGCCGAAGATGGTTACGCCGCTGCAAAATGGCTGGTTTATGAATCTGGACTTGATTTAGAAAATCTGAAATTCAATGTTCATTCCGCAAATCCAGTTGCAGCCCGACAAATTCAAAGTTTATTAGACAATTATATTAAGCATTTGAAAAATTTAAATGATTAAATAAATTAAAAAACTAAAAATCAACTCGAAACCTAAATCTGTCTCACAAATAATATTAAAAACTTTAAACCGAACTTAATGAAACAACTTCTAGCCATTGTAATTGCAGTGCTTTTTATTGCATGTAACTCAAAAAACAACAAAGAACCTGAAAAACTTCAGTTTCAGAAATTACCTCCAAAAGTTGCACAAACTGATACTGTGAAAATTTATCCGATGGAAAAAGCAACGGAAAAATTTGACACATTAATTACCAACAAAAACATTAAAATTTCTATTGTTCGCAGAGATTTAGACAGTTATGTTTTGCATGATTCCTGGGCTAATGACAAAAAATATACTGACAAATATAGAAATGCAGAAATTGCCTTGACGATAACGCAAAATGAAAAAGTAATATTAGATACAGTTTTTAAAAAAGAACAATTTGCCAAATCTCTTGGAAACGATTTTTTAAAAATTGCCATTTTTCATAATTATTGGTTTAAAAAAATCGATGAAAAAGGAATTGAATTTTTCGGAGTAATAACAGAACCTGAAACTGATAATACTTTAGATTTTAATCATTTTTATAATTTTAAAACTAAAAAATTAGAGTTTGCTATCGCTAAAGAAGAGGAAGAAGAATAGGTTATCTATTATCCTTTTTTGGTCTAGTAGCTACAGCGAGAATCTCGTTCTAGTCAATGTCATTTAGTAAAGGTGAAATTTAGAATATTTTAGCATAAATCTCTCGCAAAGGCGCAAAATCGCAAAGGTTTTGTCATTTCGACGGAGGAGAAATCTTCGTGAGAAGCTCGACAAAGATTGGATTCTCATTGTGGAGTTACTTGCGAAGATTTCTCCTCCGTCGAAATGACAAGATTATGTATAAGCATTTAGTCTTTTAGATATTATTTTTTATTTTCTAAAAACTATTTCGCTTACACTAGCAATAGAAAAAGGATTAAAAAACCCTGCTAGCGCGAGCGCAATGTCATTAAGTTAATGGAAAATCTACAAAATTACTTAATAGTTTAATCAAGAAAGTAATTAGAAAAATCCGTTTTTATCAGCGTTTTCGCTTTAGCGAATCAGTAAAATCAGTGTCTAATTTTGACGCGGATAAAACAGATTTACTTCGTAAAAACGCAGATAAAAACGGATTTTATTTTCTAAAAGCTTAACTTAATGACATTGCGCTCACGCTAGCCGCTTAGAAAAAAAACAAATAGCAAAAAAGCCTAATGAACATAAAAATTCATTAGGCTTTTCTTAAATTGTAACAAGAATAAAAACTATTTATCCTTTAATATTTTTTCTAAAAACTCAACTTTGTCTTTTTCTGCTTGAACTAAACGTTCGTAAAGTTTTTTATTTTCTTCTACTGATTCCATTAATTTATCTAGTGGATTGAAAGTACAATGATTGTTAAAAGTTCCTGCACTACTATCTGTAAAATTATTAAAATAGTTAATTGCGGCTTCGTCTGAAAAATTTTTAAGGGCTTCAACACTTACTCCCAAAGCTTTTGCTACATCAATAAGTTTTTCATCGCTTATCGTTTCGCTATTTTCAAGAGCAGAAATTGCTTGTTGGTTTGTACCTAAAGCTTGCGCCAAAGCTTCTTGCTTCATGTCACGAAGTTCACGAATTCGGCTAATTTTTCGCCCTATATGGTTTGATTTTGTAAGTGTGCTCATAATTCAAAGATAATGTTAAGGGTAATAACAAGCAATATATAAAAAACAAATTTTGCCGTGTACGATACAATCAAAATGATTTGTATCATAATAATCTATTACTTATTGTGTCCTAAACAAAAGTACGATTTTTGAGACGTGAAATAGTTAAAACTAAAAAATTAAATGAACACAAAATCTCAAAGTGCAGCTCCGCGTGAGGGATAGAAGCTAGCTACCGAAGTAGCGTGTATAGCCCGACAGCAGTTAAGAAAAGGCCTCATGAAGGCAAAGTTTATTAGGCCTTTTTTTTAAATGGTGGCACGCCCAAATTATTATTAAAATTGAATTTCTGAAAAGCAAAAAACCTCGTAATTTAGATAATTACGAGGTTTTATATTTATAAAGTAAAGATGGTTTTATTGCCCTCCAACTCCAACTAGTGTTGGGTATTTACCTGCAGTAAATGTCCAATTTGCAGCTGTCCAGGTATTGCTATATGGAGTTCCTGATGTCATTTGAGCGGTTGTTTTTCCAACTGCTTTTCCTCCATCGTCCGAAGTTGTTTGTCCTGTAGTTTGAATATCCCAAAAGCAATTTGGTGCTGAACTCCAGTTGAAGTTTAAGCCAACTAATCCGCCTCCGGTTTCTACTTTTCCTGTAGCGTAACAGTTGATTAGTTCTGAAGCATTTTTACCAATAAGTCCTCCACCATTTTTGTATGGTCCAGTTACAGAACCTGTAGCATAGCAATTTTCTACGTTACAAAGGTAGTTGTAGCCTACTAAACCACCTACAAATGAATCTTTTCCTGAAACATTAACGGTACTATAGCTGTTTAAAAGTTTACCAGGTTTTCCGTTAGCATCATTGTTGATTCCAACTAAACCTCCTACGTGTTTCTGAGCTGAAAACCCAGAAGAAGTAACAGTTCCGGTAGAATAACAATAAGAAATTGTTCCTCCAACGTTATTAGCAACCAAAGCACCAACGTTACCGCTACCTTGAATATTTACTGCCGTTAATCCTAGATTTTTCACAACTCCTTTAGCTCCTAATGTCGAAATAAAGGCAACATCGTCATGACTCGTTCTTTTGATAGTCAAGTTTTTAATTACGTGATTATTTCCGTCTATAGTTCCTCTGAAACTTTCGAAATCTCCAATTGGTGTCCAACCTGAAGTTGCATAATCAGGACTCAATATTTCGGTACCATTAACTGCAGGCATCGTAATATCATTCATAATCTTAAAGCTTTCTAAAAGATTATTATCTATTGACAGAAGGTGCGTTGGAGTATAAATTCCGTATGGATTTGTGTCTTTGTTGTAAGCTGGTATTTTGATAACATATGACTTTTTTGTCTTTCCGTCAGCGGCAGTTACTGTAAAACTAAATCCTGTTGTATTATAGTCACTTTCTTCATTGTTTCCAGATTGTGTCACTTCCGCTCCCGGAGGCAAAATTGGAAATCCTGTAATATAATCAAGATCTGCAGGAGCATTGTTTATTGTGTTTGTTCCCTCTTTTAGTCCTGAAAGTTCCCAATATGTTTCGTTATTAGAACCTTCAAAAGTAAATCCTAATATATCTGCTGAATTTGGAGGTGTTATTGTATAATTTTGTTTGGTACCATCCTCTGCAGTAACGGTATAAGTTATGGCTTTGCTAAAATTATTTTTGGTAGTTCCGCTTACCTGAACAACATCGCCTATAGTAACTTTGGTTCCTGTTGTGGTAAATGTAGCAGCGAGATTAGTTAAATCTGTTCCGGAAGGAAATGTAAGCGAAATAGTATGTGCACTTTCATCAATAGTACCTTTTACTACAGGATTTACAAAAGAAAAAGCAGTAATTGCTTTGGCACTGCTTAATGGCTTTACTACGCCTTCGTCAAGACCTTCATTTGAACATGAATAACCAACGACAAGTAATAATGCCAACATGCTTGTGTATTTGAATAATTGCTGTGCAGTAATTTTTAATTTTTTAATCATTCTTTTATTTTTTATTTTGATAGTTTATGAAAAATGAGAGCTGTTGCGGTTGAGTTTGCTCTAAAAATTTAATTTTTAATTCTTTAAGATGAATTCATACGGTTATTTTTAAATTTAGTGGTTAGTTAATTTTATTTTTAAAGTAAAATTCTTATCAAAATAGTACTTAATTTCTTTGAGAAAAGTTTTCACAAAGAAATTAGTTAGTCGAAAAATATAAGAAATGTTACAACTAAATATGTAAAATTATACCGTAATCTATGATTTTATGAAATACCGAATTATCCGTCACAACAAAATTTAGAATTCTACAACATAAAAAAAAGCCTAACAAACACAAGTTCATTAGGCTTTTTACAATATGGTATATCTTTGAAAGGATCTAAGTCACTAAAAAACTGAGGACTAAGCTTTTTTCTTTCTTGTTGATTCTACTTAACTCTTGATTTTAATTTATTACTCAACCTTAATTTCGTTCTCTTCTTCAAACAATAATTTGATGTTTTCGTAGGAGTTTTTTAATGCTTCTTTGATTTGTTCTGGATTTAACCAGGCTACTTTTTCGATTCCTTCATTTTCCTGACCTACCGGAGTTCCTTCAAAATCAGAGAACATTTCGAACCAATGTGTGATTTTTAACTTATATTTTCCGTTACGTTTAAAAACGTGATATGTTTTTTGAAGTTTATTTGTAATTCTAAGTTGGTTTACACCGGTTTCTTCTTCTACTTCGCGCATTGCTGTGGCTTCAATCTCCTCGCCTTTCTCGATTCCTCCTTTTGGTAAGTCCCATTTTCCGTTTCTGAAGATAAATAAAACCTCACCATTTTTATTGTACACAAAGCCTCCTCCCGCTTTCTGTACAGGAATTTTAGCTTTTAATGTCTTCATTATTTCCTTTTCATCCGGATGATATAAGTAAGCCTTTTGAATTTTATTTTGAAATATTTTCACTATAAGCTGCTCGATATCAATACTCTCTAATAGGAATAATTGAAAATTAGTCTCTCTTGAGATTTCATTTGTCAAAAAAAGTGGTTTGTCGTTCACAAAAACTTTATACATTTGTACTATGATTTTTAATAAAGATACTGCCGAAAAAACAGCCGAATTGCTTTTGCAAATAAATGCAATTAAATTGAATCCCGAAAATCCTTTTACATGGGCTTCTGGTTGGAAATCTCCTATTTATTGCGATAATAGGTTAATTCTGTCATTTCCAATCATCCGAAACTACGTTCGTGATGAGTTTGCGAAAAATATTGAAAAACAATTTGGGAAACCAGATGTCATTGCCGGTGTTGCTACAGGTGCCATTGGTATTGGAATTCTTGTTGCCGAAAGCCTTGGATTGCCATTTGTATATGTGCGTCCGGAAGCTAAAAAACACGGAAGACAGAACCAAGTTGAAGGTTTTTTACAAAAAGGTCAAAATGTTGTTGTCGTTGAAGATTTAATCAGCACAGGAAACAGTAGTTTAATGGCTGTAGAAGCTTTACGCAACGAAGGTGCCAATATAAAAGGTATGGCGGCGATTTTTACTTATGGTTTTGGCGTAGCCGAAGAAAACTTTAAAAATGCTAATATCGATTTATATACGTTAAGTAATTACGAAAACTTATTAGAATTAGCGGTTCAAAAACAATACATTACCGAAGAACAACAATCGACTTTGTTGGAATGGAATGCAATTCCATCGACTTGGGGACAAGATTAAGAAATTTTAGATTTTAGATTGTTGATTTTAGATTAACGATTTGTGATTTACTTTTTTGATAACGCTTTGCGAACTTTGCGTTTCTATAAAGTTTACAACATAAAAAAAACTTGCGCACTTTGCGGTAAAAAAATAAATAAAAAATAAAATATGAACTTAGAAAGTCCAAAAGTTACTGTTCAGAAATCAGCTCAAGATTTATTTGATTTATTGACTGATGTTAAGAATTTTGAAAAATTAATGCCGGATAATATTGCTAAATTTGAAGTAACAGGCGAAGATGCTTTTATTTTTGGATTGAAAGGTATGCCGGAAATAAAACTAAAAATGAAAGAAAAAGTTGCACCAAACAAAATTGTTCTTGGAGCAGCAAGCGATAAACTTCCATTTACTTTGGTTTCAAATATCGATAGCATTTCAGATTCTGAAAGTGCCGTACAACTTCAATTTGAAGGAGAATTTAACGCTATGATGGCTATGATGATCAAAGGACCAATTAGCAAATTCATCGAAACTTTGGCAACTAATATGACGAAGTTATAATTGTTAATTATTGATTGTTGATTATTAATTTCCGAATTATATAAAATTTAAAAGCCTGATTTTACGATCAGGCTTTTTTATTTGCCACACCAAGACAAAAAAACTTTGCGTCTTCGCGTCTTTGCGAGATCAAAAAAAAAAAGACGCACTGCTGTGCGCCTCTACAGAAAACCTCAGAACCTCAGAATCTCAGAACCTTTGAAAAAACCTTTGAACCTCAGAAAAAAAACACTTCATCCTCAAAAAACTACAGTTCAGAACTATTAATTATTCCTTGACAAATTATTCCCCGAAGTTTGATCCATAAACTAACAAAAACCAAATTATGGAAGCAACTATCAAGATTTTAATTTACATTCATGCCTTCTTTGGAGGAATTGGACTTATTACAGGAATTGGAAGTATTATGGTCAAAAAAGGCGGATTACTTCACAAAAGAATGGGCAAACTATTTTCTATCGGAATGGTTACAAGCTCTTTAATTTCCATTCCGATTTGCTGGATGCCCAAACATCAGAATATCTTTTTGTTCCTGATTGGATTGTTTACCATTTATCTGGTTATTTCAGGAAATAGAGCGCTAAGTTTCAAACGTAAATTAAAAGCTGATTTTGTAGACAAATTAATTTCAGGCAGTATGTTGTTCTTCTCTGTAATAATGATTTCTATTGGAATATATTGCCAATTGCATGCGATTCAAAACGGGATTTTATTTACTTTCTTTGGAGGTTTCGGGTTTTATATGACCGTTAAAGACTTTATTTTCTTCAAAAACCTTTCTGTATCAAATAAAGATTGGCTTTCTAAACACATCGGAAAAATGATTGGAGCCTTAATTGCATCTGTAACTGCTTTTATCGTTGCCGGAATTGGACTTGGAAATATAATCGCCTGGATGATGCCTTCAATATTGGGAACTTTCTACATTATTTATTGGAATAGAAAAATAGCGCCAAAGTCTGTAAAAGCAGTTGAGGTTTAGAGAATTGGCACACGGATTTGACGGATTAAAGGGAGTTATGCTGATTTTAGTCATTGTGAGGAACGAAGCAATCTCACTTTGTGAATCGATAAGTAATTTACTATTGTGGTTGCTTCGTTCCTCGCAATGACAGACATGTTATAGTTCGATAAAAAAGCCTCAGAACCTTAGCAACTCAGAACCTAAGAATCTTTAGTAAAGCATCTGAACTTCTTTGATATCAAATTCAGAAACAGAATCATCTTCAAGCAAAATTTGAATTTTTCCAACGGAAGAAACGCCTTGAATTATTCCCATGAAATTCTGCCCTGAGTTTTCAGAATTAAGATTTTTAAAAGGCATTGGAACACCTTTTCGGAATAAAGTATCAAAGTAAGTTGTCCAGAAATCCTCCGAATTAGTATTCCATAATTCGATTTTTTCTTTCATTTTATCAGTAATCAAAACTGGTAAAGCATCTTTATCAAAAGAATGTCCGGCAATAACTGCCAAGGAAGAAGCATTTGGCAATTGATCAAAATTAGTCTGATTGACATTAAGTCCTAATCCGACAACTGACACGATTCTGCCATCGCTTTTTAGGGTATTTTCGATTAGTATGCCACCAATTTTTTTATTGTATGACATAATGTCGTTCGGCCATTTTATACTTAAATCAGAAATATTTAACGTTTTTAAAACCTCAATTACAGCTAATGAAACTACTATACTCAAGTTAAAAAATTGTTCATTATCATATAAAAAATCCTTGACCAAGGCACTCATAATTAAGTTTTTACCTGATTCAGACTGCCACTTTGCTCCCATCTGCCCTTTCCCTTTTGTCTGATTTTCAGCCGTTACGACAGTGAAATTATCAAGCTCATCTTGGCTTGACAATGATTTTAAGAAATCATTTGTTGAATCTATGGCATCGAGTTTGATTAGTTTCATTTAAGTAATTTAAATAACTTAATTTAATATTTTGTTAAGGTTCAAAAATAATCACAAAATTTGGTAACTTTACAAATTCATATAAAATAATTCATGGCGAAAAAGACTATTAATAATGATGTTCTACTGGCGAACATAATCAAAGGGATTGAAGAAGTAAAAGGAAATGATATCGATATTCTTGACTTAAGAGAAATAGACACGGCTGTTTGTGACTATTTTGTAATTTGCAACGGAAGCTCTAATACCCAAGTTAACGCCATTGTAAACTCAATTCAAAAAACAGTATCTAAAGATTTAAAAGACAAACCTTGGCACGTAGAAGGAACCGATAATGCAGAATGGGTTCTGATGGATTATGTGCATATCGTGGTACATGTTTTCCAGAAACACATTCGTGAATACTATAATATCGAAAGCCTTTGGGGTGACGCCAAAATAACTACAATCGAAAACAAATACTAAAGAAAATTTTTTCTAATGGCTAAAGATAATAATCCAAATCCGAGTAAATTTAAAATAAGTCCTTGGTTAATATACACCGCAATACTTTTAGTTTTTTTATTTATAAGTTTTGCTACCGGAGGATCAAGCATGAGCGAACCTGCTCAGCTTAAATCTTCTAACATTGACAATATGTTGGCTAAAGGAGAAATTAAAAATGTTATCATTTTTAATAATAAAGATGCTGAAATTTACCTTTCTGATGCCGGACTTAAAGATCCTGCTAACAAAAAGGTATCTAAAGATATGTTTGACAGACCAAATAAGGGACCACATTATACGACCAAGTTTGGTGATTTAAAATCTTTTCAAGAAAAACTTGACAGGGCTAAAGCCGAAAAAAAATTAATTGATTACGATTTCAAAGAGGCAAATAATTGGACTGATATTTTGATCAGCTTACTTCCTATCATCATTATTATTGGTGTATGGATTTTCATTATGCGTAAAATGTCAGGTGGCGCAGGTGGCGGTGGCGGACAAATTTTCAACATTGGAAAATCTAAAGCTAAATTGTTTGATGAGAAAACTGACATCAAAACTACATTTAAAGATGTTGCAGGTTTAGAAGGTGCTAAAGAAGAAATACAAGAAATTGTAGAATTCCTTAAAAACCCAGAAAAATATACTAATCTTGGAGGTAAAATTCCAAAAGGAGCTTTACTTGTAGGACCTCCGGGAACTGGTAAAACTTTGCTTGCAAAAGCTGTTGCCGGTGAGGCTCAGGTTCCTTTCTTCTCTTTGTCAGGTTCTGACTTCGTAGAAATGTTTGTAGGAGTTGGTGCTTCACGTGTTCGTGATTTATTTAAACAAGCGAAAGAAAAATCTCCTGCTATTATCTTCATCGACGAGATTGATGCTGTTGGTAGAGCAAGAGGAAAAAGCAATATGTCAGGTGGAAACGACGAAAGAGAAAATACTCTGAACCAATTATTAACAGAAATGGATGGTTTTGGTACAAACTCAAACGTAATTGTTCTTGCTGCAACAAACAGAGCTGACGTACTTGATAAAGCCTTAATGCGTGCTGGACGTTTTGACAGACAAATTTTTGTTGACTTACCAGACATTCGCGAAAGAGCTGAAATCTTTGCAGTTCACTTAGCGCCTATCAAAAAAGTTGAAGGTCTTGATCTTGACTTCTTAGCAAAACAAACTCCTGGATTCTCTGGTGCTGATATTGCAAATGTTTGTAACGAAGCTGCATTAATCGCTGCTCGTAATAACAAAACTGCAGTCGACAAACAAGATTTCCTTGATGCTGTAGACAGAATCATTGGTGGTCTCGAAAAGAAAAATAAAATCATTACTCCAGAAGAAAAAAGAGCAATTGCAATTCACGAAGCTGGACACGCAACTGTGAGCTGGATGCTTGAACATGCTGCACCACTTATTAAAGTAACTATTGTTCCGCGTGGGCAAAGTTTAGGAGCAGCTTGGTACTTGCCAGAAGAAAGACAAATCGTAAGAACAGATCAAATGTTAGACGAAATGTGTGCAACAATGGGCGGAAGAGCAGCTGAAAAAGTGACTTTTGACAGAATTTCGACTGGTGCATTAAGCGATTTAGAAAAAGTTACCCGTCAGGCTCGTGCAATGGTAACAATCTACGGTTTGAATGATAAAATTGGAAATGTTACTTATTACGATTCAACAGGACAAAGCGAATACAACTTTTCTAAACCTTATTCTGATGAAACTGCAAAAATCATTGATAAAGAAATTTCAGAATTAATTGAAGGTCAATATCAAAGAGCAATTGAAATTTTAGAAGAAAACAAAGACAAATTAAATCAGCTTGCTGATATACTAATTGAAAAAGAAGTTATTTTTAAAGATGACTTAGAAACAATTTTCGGAAAACGTACTTTTGATAAAAATTTAGAAGAAGTGGTTTCGTAAATTATTCAGAAATATGCAATATTTTTTAAAATCTTAATTCAAAATAGCCTTTTGAATTAAGATTTTTTTATCTTTGAACGTTTTCAATTAACATGTAAAGTATTTCATATAAAAATGAATTTTTTCAAAAAAATATTTGGTTCAAGTGATGCCGCTTCCGACGAAGAGAATGAAAGCGAATATGCGGGCAATTCCATTCAGGATAGCCATTTGTCTATAGACGAAAGGTTCATTTTCAATTTTAAGAAAAACGGAGGAAAGTTTTTGTATTGCGAAAACAAACAAGAAGTAGCTGAACAATTTGAAAATATTTTAGAAGAAAACGATTGGTTCGAAAATGAAGTTCTTTGTTATGAACCAGGTCTTTTTCATTTATTAGATGAAAACAAATTACTTTATATTGCACCAACAAGACCAAAATTCCTTTTAGCAAGCTGCGAAAATCTAATTGCTGATGAAGGTTCTATTTTGTTTTCATCAAAACAAATCAGGCAAAACAAACCAAACGAATTACCTGCAAATATTGTAATTATCGCGACAACAAGTCAGATCCTTTCTATAAAAAGTGATGGTTTAAGCGCCATTAAACGTAAATACGAAAGAGATTATCCTACTAACATTACCACAATAAAATATTTCGAAAAAGCCAAAGAAGAGGATTTTACACAATACGGAAGTGTTGCCAAGAATCTTTATTTATTGCTCTTAGAAGATCTTTAAGATGAATGAAACACTCAAGAGAACCATTTCTGGTGCTGTTTATATCGCTTTATTACTAACTTCTATTCTGTTTTCAACAGAGAGTTTTATCATTCTTTTTGGTATTTTTCTAATTATTGCAACTTATGAGTTTTGCAATTTAGTTAATATCAATAAAGTTATTTCCATTCTATTTGTTACGTTGTTTTACTCAACGGTTTCTTTAATTAGTTTTTACAGAGCCGAAACGGAGAATTACATCAATAAATTTCTAAAAGATAATATCCAAATTACAGTTGACACAGATAAATTATTTTCTGTTTTACTTATAATCACCCTGATTGTTTTTATAAAATGTATTTTCTTTTTGTTTGATGACACTCAAACCATCGGCAAAGCTTCTAAATACATTTATTTGATCGGGTATATTATGTTGCCTTTTCTTTTTATCACAAAAATATCTTTCGGAATCAAAGATTATAATCCAAAAATTATTATTGGATTATTTGTCTTAATCTGGACCAATGATACATTTGCTTATCTGGTTGGCAAATCTATGGGTAAACATAAATTATTTGAGCGCATTTCGCCTAAAAAAACTATAGAGGGTTTTCTTGGCGGAGTTGTTTTTGCTGCATTTGCCGGTTTCTTAATTTCAAAATTATACATACAGCCTAAACCTGAATTTAGCAATAAATCGATCTTAATCTGGATGATAATTGCTTTAATTGTTAGCATCTTTGGAACTATTGGAGATTTAATCGAATCAAAATTCAAAAGAGTTGCAGGTGTAAAAGACAGTGGCTCGATAATGCCTGGCCACGGGGGTGTATTAGATCGACTAGATAGTGTTATATTTGTAGCACCAATTATATTTTTATTTTATCAAATTTTATATTATGTTTCATAAAGAAGGAGGTCCATCCATTTTATTAGGTACTGTATTTGCTGTTGCCGTAATTTTGCTTGCTGAGAAATTTATTAATATCAGTTGGTTAAGAATACTGGTACAACTAGCAGGTTTATTGGTTTTGATTATTATTTTACAGTTCTTTAGAAATCCTAAAAGAATTGCAATCAGAAACAGCGATCAAATTCTTGCTCCTGTTGACGGAAAAGTTGTAGTTATAGAAGAAGTTTATGAAGGTGAATTCTTCAAAGACAAACGTTTGCAAGTTTCTATTTTCATGTCGCCAATTAACGTACACGTTACACGTTATGCTATGGACGGTATTATAAAATTTAGTAAATATCACCCTGGTAAGTTTTTAGTTGCATGGCATCCAAAAGCAAGTGAAGAAAATGAAAGAACAACTGTTGTGATTGAAAACGAAACTTTCGGACAGATTTTATACAGACAAATTGCAGGTGCTTTGGCACGTAGAATTGTAAATTACGCACAAGAAGGAATGCAGGTTGTTCAGGGAACTGATGCCGGCTTCATTAAATTTGGTTCAAGAGTAGATTTATTTTTACCTTTAGGTACTCCAATTAATGTAGTATTAAACCAAAAAGCAATTGGAGGAAAAACCATTATTGCTACAAAAGCTTAAATGACCGAAAAAGATTTAGATACTCGTTTTTCCGAGGCTGTAGAAACTGCTTTAAAAATGACTCAGGCCTCGCTGCCACAAGATGTGCAGCTAAGGCTTTATGCTTATTACAAACAGGCAACTTTTGGATCAGCTGTTTACAATCAATCTGAGAATTTTGATTTACGTGATGCCTTCAAAACAAATGCGTGGATGCAAATAAGTCGTATATCAATCGATGAAGCTAAAGAATGCTATATAGAAATTATTAATTCACTATCATCAAAATAACTAACATTATGAAGAAAAACATTATTCGTTTTGGGATTCTAGCTTCATTTATATTATTATTTTCTTGTAATGATAATAATAAGCTAACCGAAGTTGTAGAAGTTCCTTTGCCTACAAAAGAAGAAAAAATAACCATTGGATCTCCGAATGATGTAAAAGCAGATCCGGGATCTTTTGAGTTAACAAAACTTCCTTTTTCTTATGACGCATTAGCGCCGGCAATAAGAACACTTACAATGGAAACGCATTATTCTAAGCATTATTTAACGTATACGAATAATCTAAATAAAGAGATTTTAAACACTGAATTTGAAAACTTGCCAATTGAAGATATCTTAAAAAAATTAGACCTCAACAATGCAAAACTTCGCCAAAATGCCGGTGGATATTACAATCACACTTTGTATTTTAATATTCTGACTCCAAAAGAGACAACTCCAAAAGATACTTTAGTTGGTTCTATAAATAAAGAATTTGGTTCATTTAGCAACCTTACAAATCAGTTTAAAGGTCAGGCAACAAAGCAATTTGGTTCTGGCTGGGTTTGGTTAGTCGTTGACAGATACGGAAAACTACAAGTAACAACAACTGATAATCAAGATAATCCTTTAATGAAAAACGCTTTGATTCCGGGAACTCCTATTTTAGGAATCGATTTATGGGAACATGCCTATTACTTAGATTATCAAAACAGAAAAGGAAGTTATATAGATGCTTTTTATCAACATATAAATTGGGAAAAAGTAAACGAAAACTACATAGAGGCTCTAAAGAAAGTCAAAAAAGTATAAAACATAAAAAAGCTGATACAATTAAGTATCAGCTTTTTTTTGCTTCAATTGTATCCACAATTCTTTTGGTTGATAAAAGTAAAAAACAAATATGACAAAAATCATACATTTATGCCATACATCTACCTACCTTAGTACCAACACAATAAGACTTTAAATCAGAGTGTTTTTTTCACAAGGAAAAATTCTATAAATTATTCTACCCGATATAAATAAAAAAAATTGAAAATTAAAAATCTCCTTATTTGCTTCATTTATATAATATCCTTTTCATGTCAAAATAAAGAGAATACATCTTCTAATAATAAATCTGAAACTAATCAGTTATCTGAAACTTCTCAATTAAAAATACATAACAAAAATTCTGAATCTGTTTTTGATATTCCAAAGACAGCCAATATTGAATATTCATTAGAACAATTAGACAATACAAAGGGCTTATCTAATAGTTCGATAAATGCTATATTTCAAGATTCTGAAAACTTGCTTTGGATAGGAACCTGGGATGGTTTAAATCGATATGATGGAAATAACTTTGAAATTTTCAGACCTGAATTAAACAATAAAAATAGCTTGAGTAATCAGGTTATTCTCAAAATAGATGAGGATAATGCCGGCAGGATTTGGATATTAACCATACACGGAATTAACCGTTATGATAAAAAAACAGGTGTTTTTCAGCATTATTACTTTTCAAGAGAAAACATTCCGCCTTTATCTGAAGCTGAATTTAATATGGCTCTTGACTCTTCTAAAAAAGTGTTTTGTGCTGTAAAAGATTGGGGAATTGGTTATTTTAATGGTAATGATTTTCAGCTATTAAATACCGAAAAACTGCAGAAAAAAGCCGTAAAAAAAATGGAATTTACTTTAAGCGGCGAATTACTTGTGTTGTTTGAAGATAACAAACTTTACTCGTTATCCTTTAAAAGTAAATCAACCGAAAAACCTTTTATCTCTAAAATAGAATTGATATCCGATAATATTCGAACATTCGGAATCGTTTCGAAAGAAAAAATATGCACTGTATCTGTAACCGGAATTAGTAATTTGTATTCTTTTGTTACCAAAGAAAATACATTACTTTCTAAAAAAGATATTGAAAACAGTATAGGAAATATTCCTGAAGGACTTGTTGCTTCAAGTAAAACCGGATATTACATTATTGATATTAACGGTAATATAATTAATCACAATTGGTTAAAACATCTTGACAAACAAAAAACTACGACCTTAATTAGAGGAAATGAAAATATCATTTGGGCAGGAACAGACGGCGACGGAATTATTAAAATGTATCCACTGAGGAAATCGTTCAACCTCGTTGCAAAATCTCAGGTTCCTGAATTAGACGGAGCGATTGTGAGAACGTTTCTGCAAGTTGATAAAAACTCTTTTTTGGTGGGTACAAAAGGAAAGGGTTTATTCTGTTTCTCTTCAAGTTTTTATCTTAATCCTGAAAAAGCACTGGAATACAAAAACTATAACGAGAATAATAGTGCCATTAATAATGCCGTTTTTTCTTTATGTAAAGGACAAGATGGCTTAATTTTTATTGGAACTGATGGTGAAGGAATTTCAATTTTCGATCTAAAAAAATCTAAATTAATTAATTGGACCAATATTCTAGGTAATAAAGAGTACGATTACTTTAAATCTATCTACTCGATCTATCAGGACGAAGATGGATTTATTTGGCTTGGTACTAACGGATACGGAATGATTCGCTGCAAGATCGAACGGTCTGGAGAAAACTTGAAGATTACTGACTTTAAAAAATACCTTGCGGTTAGTAATCAAAAAAATACTTTAAGCAGTAATATTGTTTTTTCTATAATTCCTAGAGACAAAAACCATCTCTGGATTGGAACTCGATTAGGTGGCTTAAATTTATTTGATAAAAAATCAGAACATTTTATAGTTTATAAAAACAATCCTGATGATGCTACAAGTTTATCTAATAATGATATTTTGTGTTTACAAACTGATCCCAAAAACAGACTTTGGATAGGAACTAGTTTTGGTTTTAATCTATTAAATCCTGTAAAAAAGGATGAAAAAGCAATTTTTAAAAGCTTTACCGTAAAAGATGGACTTCCAAATAATACAATTCACGGAATAGTTGTCGATAAAAGAAATAATCTCTGGTTAAGTACCAACTTTGGCTTGTCTAATTTTAATCCTAATCGATTGAAATTTACCAATTACACTAAAAATGAAGGCTTACAAAATAATGAATTTGCAGATGGTGCTTTTTATCAGGACTTAAACTCTGAATTTATTTTTATGGGAGGAATTAAAGGTTTTAATTATTTCCTGCCTCAAAAAATAAAAGAGTCTACTATAATTCCGGATCTTTTTATTGATAAAATTAGTGGTCAAAATCAGCCTATTCCGTATTATCAAGGATTGGTTATTACGCCTGATTCAAATACTCATCCATCAATTTTTTTAGACCATAATCAGAACTTTTTTGATATTGAACTCACTGCTTTAACTTATATCAATACTGAAAAATGTCAATATGCTTATCAATTAATGAATTTTGATAAAGGCTGGAATACGATTAACAACCGACGAATTATTTCTTTTACAAATGTGCCAAAAGGAAACTACTCTTTATGGATAAAATGGTCAAATAGTGATGGTGTATGGAGTAAACCGGTTCATGCCATTGATATTTGTGTTAAACCAATATTCTGGCAATCAAATCTTGCTTTTATAATCTATTCTTTATTGTTTTTGGCTTTTGTATTATTTGTGCTTAGTTATTACAAAAAACGTCAATCATTGACCCAAAATATTCTTTTCAGACAAAGAGAAAAAGAACTTCACGAAAACAGACTTACGTTTTTTACAGATATTGCTCATGAATTTCAAACGCCGTTAACGTTAATCGTTGGACCTATTCAAAAACTTTCGGAAGCTACAAATCTCAACGAAAAAAATCAGAAATTTATACAAATGATTCAACGAAATTCTTCGCGTTTATTATTCTTAACGCAACAATTACTTGAATTTAGAAAAGCCGAATATGACTATCTGGAAGTAACAGTGAAAAAATTTGATTTGGTAAACCTAATCGAACAAATTGCCGAGTTATTTGATGAATGGGCTTTAGAGAAAAACATTCAATACAACCTCAGCATCCCTCCTACTTTACCGGGATGGTTCGACAAAGATAAGATTGAAAAAATAGTGTTTAATGTAATGTCAAATGCTTTTAAATATACCCCTGTAAATGGACAAATAGATCTTAAATTTTATATTCAGGATAACGATTTTAAAAAGCTAAACATAACAATCACAAATACAGGAAAGGGAATTCCAAAAGAGGGATTAGATTCTTTATTTACTCAATTTTTCTTAGCCGATACAAATACTAAGGAAACTGATAACAATATGTTTAGAACCGGTATTGGTCTTGCATATGTAAAAAAATTAGTTGGTGTATTAAAAGGTGAAATACAAGTTACAAGTACTCTTAATAAAGAAACGACCTTTACAATTTTATTACCTTGCCATAAAGAAGCTTTTAGCGAAAAAGAACTAGACAAAGCAATAAGTCCTATTTTAATATCACAACATTTAAAAAATATTTTGGAAGAAAATCCCATTAAACTGGAAGACAGTCCAAATAAAATTTTATCGCTCGAAAAACTTACAGATAATCGAAAAGTAATACTAATAGTCGAAGATGAAAAAGATATTCATGTACTTCTTAACGAATTACTTAGCGAGAAATATAAACTTTTACTTGCCTACAATGGCCTTGAAGCTTTAAAAATTATTGAAGATATTCTGCCAGACATTATTATTAGCGATGTAATGATGCCTTTTATGGATGGCGTTGAGTTTTGCAAAAAAATTAAAACGAATCTTAAAACCTGTCATATTCCTTTTATTATGCTAACAGCAAAAGACTCTGTTGTGCATAGAATCGAAGGCATAGAAAGCGGCGCAAATTCTTATATTCCAAAACCATTTTATCCGGATCATCTTCTCGTAAGAATACAAAAACTACTGGAAGAAAAAGAATTAATTTCAAAGCACTTTAAACAAGATACTCTTACCGAAAATCTACCCAATCTAAATATAAATAACGAGGAAAAAGATTTTATAAAAAAAATCATTGAGCTTATTCGCAATAATATCGATAACGAAAATCTTCAAAGTTTATTTATCGAAAAAGAATTAGGTATCAGTAATTCGCAATTATACCGAAAAACCAAACAACTTTTTGGTTTTACACCAGGTGATTTAATTCGTACCATTCGATTGAAATATGCTGCTGAATTGTTAAGAAAAAACAAATTAACAGTATCTGAAGTATGTTATCAATCAGGCTTTAATAATCGCTCATATTTTTATCGTGAGTTTAAAAAACTATATGATTTAACGCCCAAAAATTATCAGCTCAAATATATATCAAAGAGCTAAAACACCACTAAAACACTGATTTACAGAAACAAAAACCACAGTGTACACTTTTGAAGAAATAGTGTACACGATTTCCTGTACCCTCAAACTAATTTTATAAACGATAATTAATTCAAACGTTATCGTAAAACCACAAAACAGAATTAACCTTAAAAAACCACAAAAAAACAAACTAACTAGTAATTCAATTAACACTTCTTTATGATGATGAAAAATTTTATATTCAAATTATTCCTATTCGGAATGATTATGCTGGGCGGCATTATACAGGCTCAAACTATTAAAGGTACAGTCTCGGATGTCGACGGATCGATGCCTCAGGTAAACGTAAACGAAAAAGGAACTTCAAACTACGCGACAACTGATTTGGACGGTAATTATACCATTAAAACTACAAGCGCAAATACTGTATTAATTTTCAGTTATATAGGATACCAAACTCAGGAAGTATCAGTAGCTGGCAAAACAGAAGTAAACGTTACTCTTACAACAGATACAAACACTTTAAACGAAGTTGTTATCGTAGGATATACAAGCGAAAAAAAATCTGCAATAACAGGTGCCGTTGCCACAGTAGATATGGCGGAATTATCTAAAACAAAAGTAGCCGATGTTGGTCAGGCGCTTCAAGGACAAGTTGCCGGTGTTTCGGTTTCGGCAAATACAGGCGCTCCTGGAGATGGACTTAAAATACGTATTAGAGGTGAAGGAACGCTGGGAAATAATGAAGTCTTATATGTTGTAGATGGTGTTGCCACACGCGATATTTCTTTCTTGAATATGTCTGATGTAAAATCAATGACCGTTTTAAAAGATGCTGCTGCAACGGCTATTTATGGTTCAAGAGCTGCAGGAGGTGTTGTTATTCTAACTACCAAAAGCGGTATAAAAGGAAGATCCAATATTGATGTCGAGTATTATTCCGGAACCAGTTTTGCCACAAATTTACCTAAAATGCTAAATGCAAATCAATATCTAACCGTAATGGATCAGGCTTGGCATAACTCTAACAATAATCCTGCAAATGCGCCAAGTCCTTATAGTATTGATAGAGCTAACGGAAAAGTTAACGGAATACCTCTATCAGACACAAATTGGTTAAAACAATTATTTGGAGCAGGAAAAACAGACAATGTACAGCTTTCGTTTAGTGGAGGTTCAGAAAAAACACAATACTTAATATCTGGTGGTTATTTTGGACAAAACGGTATTGTTGTTGGAGATAAAGACACTTATCAACGTATTAATTTTAGAGCAAATATTAATACGGAAGTTACGGATCGTTTTAAAGTTGGAACAAACTTTCAAATTACAAGCAGCAAACAAGATAAAATGTCTTCAAGCGGAGATGCTCCGGGAGTCATTAGACACGCTTTATTACGTCCTTCTGTATTGGGAGTTTATAAAGATGTAAATGATCCAACCTATAAAGCAAATAATCCTTATACCGATCTTCCATTCTACTTAAACAACAATCCTAATGGAGGTTGGAGTCGTAATTATGAACTAACCTCAAATCCAATTGCAATAGTTAATTATACAGATGATGTAAGATCTCTATTTAAAACGTTTGGAAATGTATATGGAGAATATACTTTCTTAGCTGATAAATCATTAAAATTCAGAAGTAATTTTGGAGCAGAAATCGCTTTTGACCACAATAAAGCTTTTGGACAAAATTATGGCGATGATAGTGACAATGATCCAAACGAATTATATCCGGGGCAAGGCAGACAAAACAGACCTTCAAACTTAAACGAAAACCGCGGAGAAGCAACAACTTTTACTTTTACAAATACGTTAAACTACACTAAAACTCTTGCAGAGAAACATAGCATTAATGCATTATTAGGAGAGGAAACTGTTAATTTCAATCAATCTGCTGTAGGCGGAAGCAGAACAAATTATAATAATACATCGGATCCTTTCCGTTATCTTGATTACGGAAGCGATACTGATAAAAACAGTTCGGGATCTGCTCAAATGTGGAATCTTATTTCCTTTTTTGGTTCTGCCAATTACGGATATGACAATAAATATTATGTTTCAGGAACTGTAAGAGCTGATGGTTCTTCTCGTTTTGGACCAAATAACAAATGGGGATTTTTTCCTTCGGTTTCTGGAGGCTGGTTAATGTCCAGAGAAAAATTCATGGAAAGTACAAAATGGATTTCTAACTTAAAATGGAGAGCCAGTTGGGGACAATCCGGTAATCAGGAAATCCCTAATAATGCCTATGAAACTCTTGTTACTGAAACTGGAGGGATCATTAAAGTAATTCGTTATGGTAATCCCGATTTAAAATGGGAAACTACTACGCAAACAAACTTTGGTCTTGATTTAGGTGTTTTCGAAAATAAACTGACTTTCACTGTTGATTATTTTGATAAAACTACCAATGATATTTTGTTAGCAGTAGGATTACCATCAGCAACTGTTGGTCAAATCAATAAAACGTATGTTAATGCCGGAATTGTTAGCAACAAAGGATTTGAGTTTGGAGCTAATTTTCAAAACAATGATCACGAATTTAAATACGGAATCAGCGGAAATATTGCGACTCTAAAAAATAATGTTGAAAAACTACAGCAATATGTTACCGAGATTACAGATGATAAAACACATACTAAAACAGTTGTTGGACAACCTATAAGCTCTTATTACGGACTTAAATTTGATGGTATTTATCAAAATCAGGCTGAAATAAATTCTACTCTGTACTCCAATACAAACGGAGTAAAGCCAGGAGATATCAAATTTAAAGACCTTAATGGAGACGGACAAATCGACGCCAATGACAGAGCTTTTATAGGAAGTCCAATTCCAAAAATAACTTACGGATTCTCATTTAACGCAGAATATAAAAGATTTGATATGTCCTTACTTTTTCAAGGAGTTTCGGGTGTAGATAGATACAATGATTTAAAACAAATTTTAGATTATGACAGCCGTCCTTTTAATTCAACAACTGCAGTATTAAATGCCTGGAATGGAGAAGGCACAAGTAATACAACGCCGCGAAATACAATGAATGATAATGGCGGAAGTCAAATTTCGAGCGTGTTTGTTGAAGATGCATCTTATTTAAGATTAAAAAATCTTGAAATCGGATACACATTAGACCCTAAGATAATTGGCGACAGATATTTAAGATTATATATCTCCGGTCAAAACCTATTGACTTTTACAAAATATACAGGTTTAGATCCGGAATCAACCTCTTTAATAGATCAGGGAACTTACCCACAATCTACTTCAATACTAATGGGTTTAAAATTTAAAATCTAATCAACTAACCATGAAAAACATATATATAACAGCGATTATGATTTCGCTACTAACATTCACAAGTTGTCAGGATGAACTAACGACAGATCCTGTAGGCGGACAGACTTTTGAACAGGCAAATTCTAAACCAACATTAAAATCTATAGAAACATCTGTAACTTCATCTTACGATATGTTATCCAATAAGTTAAATCAATTGGCAAATTGGGACTGGAATGCAGGTTTAGTATTTCAAAATGATATTATAATAGAAGATATTGCATCTGATGATATGGAAAAAAAATGGTCTCCTGATGGAGATCAGCCATGGATGGATGAAATCAATAATTTTACTTTTACTTCTACAAACGGAGGTCCAAACGGATTATGGAAATACAATTATGAAGGCATAATAAGAACAAACATAGCTTTAGGTTTTCTATTAAACCCGGATATTGAATCTATTACAGGAATAACTACGGAAAGAAAAAATCAATTACTAGGTGAAACTTATTTTTTACGTTCTTATTATTATTTTTCACTGGTAACAAATTTTGGTGATGTTCCTTTAATTCTGTCTTCAATAAAAACATATCAGGAAGCTTTTGACAAAGCCGTAAGAGCTCCTAAAGAAGAAATATGGAAACAAATTAAAACCGACTTGGAAACGGCAAAAACATTGCTGCCAAACTCAAAATATTCATCGGATAAAGAACCTTGGAGAGTTTCAAAAGGAGCTGTTATTGCACTTCTTGCAAAAACTGCTTTGTACAACAAAGATTGGGCAAGTGTAATATCATCAGTATCAGAATTGCAAACAACTGGTTTTTATAATTTAGATACCAATTATTTTGATAACTTTAGTATGAACACTGAATATACAGATGACGAAGTTATTTTTTCTTACAACCACGTTAAACAAGCTGATCCAAGACGAGGAAATGGAATTTGTGCACCTCTTGGATGGGGATTTTTTGCACCAAGTACTGATTTTTTAGCATCATTTGAACCAAATGATCCAAGAAAATTATATACCGTAAATGTCCCGGAACAATGGGTTAATAAACTTTTAGGAACTACAAATGGAGGAAATAAAGGCGATGATGATGCACCAAACAATAAAGTATTGATTCGTTATGCCGACGTTTTACTTTGGAAAGCAGAAGCACTTAATGAAACGGACAATTATTCAGAGGCAATTAGCCTTATAAATCAAGTTAGAACTAGAGCCAGAAATACAGTAACAACCGTTACGATTAAAAGTCAAGATCCTAACTTTCCAGACGATCCGACCAAAATAATTTCGGTTACTTCTGTTGGACCACCACCTCCTGCCGGAACATTGCCGGACAGACCAATTTCTGGAGATAAAGCTGTTGTAAAAGGATGGTTAATCTCTGAAAGAAGAGCCGAACTTGGTTTTGAAAGCCATAGAATGGGCGATCTTAAAAGATGGGGAATTGCGAAACAAGTAATGACTGCTCATGGAAAAAATTTCCAGGACAAACATATGCTATATCCAATTCCGCAATCAGAAATAGATGCTTCTGCGGGGCTTTTAACTCAAAACCCCGGATATTAATTTTTAAAATATCAGTCCTAACAGGTTTTAAAAACCTGTTAGGTTTCGATTCATAATAATATAGAACTAAAAATCATGAAAGATATAGCAAAACGTTTTACAGAAAATCCGTTATTATCACCTAAAGATATTCCTGCAAGCCGAGAAGGATTAGAAATCACCTGTTTATTGAATCCGGGTGTATTTCAATACCAAAACAAAACCTGGTTAGTCGTGCGTGTAGCAGAAAGACCTAAACAGAAAGATGATGTTATTTCTTTTCCGATATTAACAGAAACGGGGGAAATTACTATTATCGAAATTCCGAATAATGATCCTGATTTAATTGCAACAGATGCAAGAGTAATTAATTATAAAGGAAATGATTATTTAACTACGCTATCACATTTACGTTTATTATGCAGCGAAAATGGGCGTGATTTTTACGAACCTGAAAATTATCCATCTCTAGTTGGTGAAGGCATTTTAGAAACATTCGGGATTGAAGATTGCCGAGTTGCCTTAATCGAGGGAACGTATTATTTGACCTTTACTTCAGTATCTGATAATGGCGTTGGTGTAGGTTTACGTACTACAACAGATTGGAAAAACTTCCAAAAACACGGTATGATATTACCAGCCCATAATAAAGATTGCGCCCTTTTTGAAGAAAAAATAAACGGTTTATTCTATGCTTTACACCGCCCGAGTAGTGTAGATATAGGTGGAAATTATATCTGGATTGCTTCGTCTCCGGATGGTATTCATTGGGGAAATCATCATTGTATTCTTAAAACACGAAAAGGACTTTGGGACAGTAAAAGAATTGGCGCCGGAGCTGCTCCTATAAAAACAGCTAAAGGTTGGTTAGAAATTTATCATGGTGCCAATGAAAATCATCAATATTGTTTAGGAGCATTTTTAATGGATTTAAACGATCCTACAAAAGTAATCGCAAGAACCGAAGAACCAATTATGATCCCTACAACAAGTTATGAACTAAGCGGATTTTTTGGAAACGTAGTATTTACAAATGGTCATATTATTGAACCTGATGGAGATACTGTTACAATTTATTATGGCGCTTCTGACGAATTTGTATGCGGAGCACAATTTTCGATCAAAGAGATTCTTTTACTTCTAAAAACCAACTAATGTTTAAAAAACTTATATCAGAAATTGACCATTTTAAAAGCCAAACCCATAATTTTCGCATACTAATTTTCACAAATCTGGTCTATGCACTGGTATTACCTGTAATCGATATTTTTGTTGCCGCTTATATTATGAGGAATTCAAATGATACCTCAAAAGTTGTCATTTATCAATTAGCAATTTATACCGGAATTCCGCTTACCTTTTTGTTAAATGGATTCTTATTGAAACATTTAAACATCAAAAAATTATATTCAATTGGAATGATGCTTAGTGGTGTTTCGATGATTATCATGATGTCTTTAAAAACACTTGACCTTACCGGAATTGGTATCGCAGGTATTACTATGGGGCTTTCATTTGGTTTGTATTGGGCAAATAGAGATTATCTTGCTTTGGCAATTACAAACGATGAAAACCGAAATTATTATTACGGTTTAGAAACCTTTATTTATACCATAATCGCTATTGCTATTCCTGCAACAATTGGCTGGTTTATACAGTCAAAAACAGGCGAAGATCAAAAACATGAAGCCTACGTGATTATTACCGGAATAGTTTTTCTGATTACTATCGCCGCTTCAATAGTTTGTTACAGAGGTAAATTTGAAAATCCGACACAAAAAAAGTACATCTTTTTCAAATTTCATCCCTTATGGTATAAACTATTGTCGCTTGCTACATTCAAAGGTTTAGCCCAAGGATTTCTGGTTACGGCTCCTGCAATGCTTATTTTTAAAATATTAGGCGAAGAAGGCGATTTAGGAAAAGCACAATCTATAGGTGCCGTACTTGCTGCCATTATTATTTATTTTATCGGACGTTTTTCAAAACCCTCAGATCGAATCAAAATTTTTTCTGCAGGACTAATTCTATTTGCTCTAGGAGCTTGCATAAACGGATTATTCTTTGATAAAACCGGCGTAATACTCTTTTTATTACTACTGCTAATCGCAAAACCTTTGATGGATTTAGCCTACTTCCCTATTCAACTTAAAGTAATTGATATTGTTTCCCGAATCGAAAAAAGAGGCGAGTTTACATACATCCTAAATCATGAAGCTGGTTTATATGTTGGAAGACTTTTTGGAGCCGGAACTTTCCTGACTTTATACTATGCAGTTTCAGAAGATTTTGCTTTAAGATACGCCATAGGAATCATCGCGCTATTACAATTGTGCTCGATTTTTATCAGCAAAAAAATCATAAAACAAGGACTGAAACTTTCTCCGGAAATTGAAACAAACAAAAAAGTACTAGATAAAGTAGCAGTAGATCTGCTTTAAAATAAAAACATAATATGAATACATTTATAAAAATTATTGTCTGTTGTTTGTTTACTTTAAGCCTTACAGCTCAGGTAAAACAACAAAAAATTCCTCGTGTAGATCAAATGCCCAATCTGCCACAGCCTTTAAAAATAATTGATTATAAAAAACTGGCTTTAGATTTTGATAAAACCGTTTATGATTTTAATGCCAAAGGTAAATTTTGGCCAATGGTTTGGATGGATGAAACTCAAAAAAACTTCCCGCAAAAAGTTGTAGGATTATATACGGCTGTTGCCGATGTAAGACAAGGACCTGACAAAAACAACGGAATGTTTCATGAAGCGCTTGCAACAATGGGAGCAACTTTAGGAGCAACATTAGTTGGAATCGATAAAAACCAGCCCAACCTAAACTATGTTGGAATGCTTAAAAACTATTTCAATAAAGAAACCAACTGGAATATTATGATGAATAATACCTGTCCGGAAGTTGCACTTTTGGGTGGTGGTTACGGTCGTGACTGGTGGTATGATGTATATCCGAATCTTTTATTTTTTGCCGTTTATGATAAGTATCCTAACGAACCCGGATTTACCGAAATAGCAAGAACTATTGCAGATAAGTTTTATGAAGCCGATGTAATTCTAAATGGCAATTATGACTATTCGTATTTTGATTATAATAAAATGACGCCAATGACAAATCATATTTGTACACAACCTGACGCAGCTGCCGGGCATGCATGGGTTTTGTATATGGCGTATAAAAAGTTTGGTGATGCTAAATATTTAAAAGGAGCAAAAAGTGCTTTGGCAGCTTTAGAATCACAATCAAAAAATCCAACTTATGAGGTTTTAATGCCTTTTGGAGCTTATTTAGCCGCCAGAATTAATGCAGAAGAAGGCACAAAATACGACACAAACAAAATGCTCGACTGGACATTTGACGGAACACCAATTTGTCGTGAAGGTTGGGGAGCTTTAGTTGGAAACTGGAACGGATTTGATATTTCAGGTACTTTTGGGAGTACTGTAGATCATGGCGGTTACGGTTTTCTTATGAATACTTATGATGCAGCCTGGCCATTGGTACCAATGGTTAGATACGATCAATCGCATGCAACCGCAATTGGAAAATGGATGCTAAATGCAGCAAATGCATCACGCCTTTTTTACCCGCAATACATGCCAAAAGAACATCAGACTATTCCTGAACTTGCCGAAGTTACTAAAGGAGTAATTGGTTACGAAGGTATTATCAAGCAATCAAGTTATAAAGAATATGAAAATTTAAAGGGTCCGGTGGCACAAGGTGACGGTCCCCTTTGGGTATTGGGCAAAAATCCTAAAGAATCTCAATTTAGCGTTTACGGAAGTGGTCATGTTGGTATATTTGGAAGCATTATTAAAGCAACAAATGTTACAGGAATATTACAACTTGATTTATTAGCAACAGACTTTTTTAGTGATAAAGCTTACCCTTCATACTTATACTACAATCCATATACAGCAAGTAAAACAGTTACTATAAAAACTGAAAAAGGCAAAAAAGTCGATTTTTATAATACTGTTTCAGGAAGTTTTATTGCTCGAAATGTTACTTCGTCTGCTAAAATAAAAATTGATCCATTAAGCTCAGCTGTAATTGTTTGTGTTCCGTCAAGCGGAAAAATAACATATGAAGGTGAAAAAATGCTGGTTGATGGAATAGTTGTGGATTACAAATCGCAACAAAAAAAATAAAATCAACTTGCTGGATTTAGTATTAATATCCTAACAGGTTTTTAAAACCTGTTAGGTATTTTGCTCATTTAGAAATACAATTATCTATTTCAAAACAATGTATTTACTTTTTTCACGAATTACACAACGAGTTTATAGTCTCAAATTTTATGAAATATAACCTTTTCAATTGTACTTTCTTTTTTTTGCTAATGTTAAATATAAACACAATTAGCGCTCAAAAAAAAGCAGACCAAAAATGGTGGAAGGAAGCTGTTTTTTATCAAATCTATATGCCAAGTTATGCCGATAGTAATGGCGACGGATATGGTGATTTTAAAGGAATGACACAAAAACTGGATTATTTACAAAATCTGGGTATAAAAGGTATTTGGCTTACTCCTTTTCTCAAATCTCCAAAAGTGGATAATGGTTATGATGTTGCTGATTATTATGAAGTTGATCCTACTTACGGAAATAAAGCAGATTTTGATACTTTCATGAATGAAGCACACAAACGAGACATTAAAGTTATTATAGATATGGTTTTTAATCATACATCTACAGATAGTAAATGGTTTCAGGAATCCAGAAAATCAAAAGACAATCCGTATCGTGATTATTATATCTGGAAAGATGAACCAAACAATTGGGAATCTTTTTTTGGAGGAACGGCATGGGAAAAAGACACTTTAACCAATCAATATTACTATCATAAATTTGATAAAAGAATGGCTGATCTTAATTGGTCAAATGCAAAAGTAGTTACTGAAATCCAGAATGTTTTGCGTTTTTGGCTGGATGCCGGTGTTGATGGTTTCCGATTAGATGTAATTAACTTTTTGACCACAAACGGAATCACACAAGATAATCCGATGAAAGACGGAAAACAAGATCACATCAACGATATTGATCAGAAAGGTGTAAAAGATGCGATGAAAATTATAAAATCTACCGTTAGCGAATATGACAATCGTTTTATTGTAGGCGAAATAGGAAGTGACAAAATCGAAGTTTTAAAGCAATATCAATCGCAGGATTTGTTAGATGTCGTTTTTAATTTCAACTTTGGAAGTATTAAAGAATTTTCTACACAATGCATTTTTGATGAATTGCAAAGTATGGAGAAAAATATGAGCAATTATCCCACTTTATTTTTTGGAAGTCACGATATGCCAAGAATGATTGATCGATTAGCAAACGGAAATATTGAGAAAGCAACAGCATTAACCGCCTTGATACTTACTGCAAAAGGAGTTCCGTTTATTTATTATGGTGAAGAGATTGGGATGCATAATATTACTGCCCAAAACATTGACGAAATGGTCGATATTCAAGGAAGAACACATTATAAACTGGCGGTCGAAAATGGCAAAAATGATAAAGAAGCACTTCTGGAAGGCAATGAACATAATCGCGATAAATCACGTAGTCCAATGCAATGGAATGCAAATACTTTTGCCGGATTTTCAAAAGGAAAAACCTGGATTAAGATTAATTCCGATTATAAAAAAACAAATGTTGCCGTTTTAGAAACTCAAAAGAATTCTATTCTTAACAACTATAAAAAACTCATAGCTTTAAGAAATGAGGAAAAAGTTTTGCAATATGGAACTTATGAAAACCTTGAATCTTCAAAAGATCAAATTTCATTTACAAGATCTTTCGAAGGTGAAAAAATTACTGTTATAATTAACTTTGGTTTAAAAAAGGAAGTACATATACCAAAGAATGCCAAGGTTTTAATGGGGAATAAACTTCTAAAATCAAACAGCTTTATTGTTTATAAAAATTAAATTCTCTTTTTATAAGACTTTCAAAATCTTATAAAAAGAGAACTATTAAAACAAAAACCTGTTAGGTTAACTATTTCACGTCATAAATAAATGATTCCGAAGGCGCTATTTCAACGATGACAGTTCCTTCTCCATTCTTTACAACCAAAACATTTTTCTTATTCAAATACAATTGATCTGTAAGTACGTATTCACCATCTTTTAAATTCCATTTTAGAATAACATCAGATGGAATTTTCAAATTAAAGGCACTTGTTTTTTCAGAAGAAAAATTAGCAACAATTACTAGTTTTTGGCTTTCAGACCAACGAACATAAGAATAAATTGATTCGTCGTAACCTTGATTATTCTCACGGTTTACAGATTGAATCTCTTGAAAATCTCCCATTAAAGCTGAACTATTAATCGAAAAATTCAGCAATCTTTTGTAAAAATCTCGAAGATTTTTTTCTGAATCTGATAATTTTCCTCAGTCAAATTTTCCTTCATTCATCCAACGCTGATGATTTGGAACTCCAATATAATCGAAAATAGAAGTTCTCGAATGCGTTCCAAAACCTGCATCTTCGTTCCCCGCCTCACCTACTTCCTGTCCAAAATAAACCATTGTTGGCGAAGTACTAATTGTCGTAGAAACTATCATTAATGGTTTTCCTCTTTCCGGAGTTCCTGCAAACTCAGGACTTGCTAAACGCTGTTCATCGTGATTGTCTAAAAAATGAAGCATATGATGTTCAATATCAGACATTCTTTTTTGAATATCTGATAATCCATCAGGATTCGATTTTCCGCGAATAACATCTTTTAGTTTATCATACGTTTCAACTTTATCATACAAATAATCCATTTTTCCTAAACGGATATAATTGCGATATTCATTCGGATTATAAACTTCTGCTAATAAAAATGCATTTGGATTTTTCATTTTGATCGCCGAATTCATATAACTCCAAAATTCATACGGAACCATTTCGGCCATATCATATCGGAAGCCATCGACACCTTTTGCCGTCCAGTACAAAGCAATCGATTTAAACTTTTTCCAGGAATCCGGAACGTCTTTATCCTGCCAAAAAGCAAAATGTTCCTGATAAGACTTTTGATCAAATCCAGCAGGAAGTTCCGGAAAATCTTTGGAACCATCAGGACGAATTCCGTAATTTACTTTTACGGTTTCGTACCAATCATTCTGATCTGGTTTTACTTTTCGCGAACCATTTCCAGTCCATTTTGCGGGATTTTCATCAAAATAACCATCAATCATTGGATTTTTTTCTCCGTTTAACGGAATATCTCCATCCGGAATTTCAAAATGAACCTTCGGAATATAATAGAAATTATTATTTCTATCGTATTCAACATTTACATTATCATCGGCACCAAAATCTTTTACACCTTCGGGATTATTTTTTCCTTCATATTTACGAGCAATATGATTCGGTACAATATCAATAATTAATTTTAAACCTGCTTTATGAGTTCTGGCAATAAGAGCTTCAAATTCCTGCAATCTGTTCGCAGGGTTTACAGCCAAATCAGGATTCACATTATAATAATCTTTTACTGCATATGGCGAACCTGCACGGCCTTTTACAACCTCAGGATCATCATTTGAAATTCCGTAAGCGGTATAATCATGAACCAAAGCGTGATGTGGAACTCCGGTATACCAAATATAAGTAACGCCTAAATCTTTAATTTCATGAAGTGCTTTATCTGTAAAATCATTAAACTTTCCTACACCATTTTCTTCAATTGTTCCCCAAGGTTTGTTGGTTGTATTTTTATTTCCAAACAAACGGGTAAAAACTTGGTAAACTACAATTTTCTTCTCGGCAGGAACATCTTCTTTGATAGCATTCATTTTTATATCTTTTGTTTTGCATGATGAAAACAGCATTGTTACAGCCATTCCTGCAACTACAATTCTTTTATTTATCATATCTTTTAATAATCTGAACTTTTGGTCTAGTTAGTAAATCTGGTATTTTAAACCATTTTCTAAATTTAAACTAAATTTTAAAATTGAAATGAACCCAACTCTTATTTGTTCTGATTTCATTTAAAAAGAGGCAACTACAACGAGAGAGTACTGTATTTTGTTGATAATTTAAAATAAGGTTCATGGGGACAAAGGTTTTTTGAAATGAATTAAAGATTTAAAAATCTAAAAGAACCATAATAACCGCATAAGTATATTTTTGTGCCATTAGGCACTAAATATTGGTAGTAAATGAATTCAGGATTGATTTTACGTGCCGTAGGTACGTGACATTTATCAATTTGTTGCGTACCTAACGGCACGCTTGGGTAATCATTGAAATTATTACTACCAATATTTAATGCCTAACGGCACAATTCAAGCTACAATTTAAACTCCTACGTGTCCTCTATCTACAAACCTTTATCTCTTTGAATCTTTGACTTTGAACCTGCAACGCTATGTTAGACGCACTACTGTGCGTCTCTACGATATAAATTACGAATAAAATTCATTTACAAAAAACGCAAACAAAGCTTTGGACCTTTGCTACTCTGAACCTTTGAACCTAATAAAAAAACCTTTGCGCCTAAAAAGAAACATTTAAATTAATCCTAATAACATTATAAGGTTGTAACCTTTTTCATAAATTTGACAAAAATTTAATCAATTGAAGAAATCACTCTTTTTCATATCCTATTGTTTGCTTTTGTTAAGCGTACAATCCATTTTTGCACAAGCGCCAAAAAAAATTATCGTTGAAAACGCTGATCTTTCTGAAGTTAATGAAGTTTTAATACCTGGAGCATTATTATTAAGTGGGAATGTAAAAATTGACCATGATGGTGTTATACTGACTTGTAATAAAGCCTATTTCTTTCAAAAAGAGAACTACATCAAAGCTTTTGGAAACGTGCAATTAGTGCAAGGTGATACTTTGTTTCTAAATAGTAAATATGCAGAATATAGTGGGAATCTAAAAAAAGCTTTCGCAACCGGTGATGCCGTTATGAGTTCGCCTGATGCAACTTTGCAAACCGATACGATTAATTTTGACCGAAATGTTCAGCAGGTTTTTTACAATACAAAAGGTACAATTGTCAACAAAGACAATACTTTAGTAAGTAAATCAGGTAGATATTATGTTGCAGAAAAGAAATTTCAGTTCTTAACAGAAGTTACCATAACAAACCCTAAATATGTAATAAAATCTAATCATTTAGATTATTACAGCAATTCAGGTCACACCTATCTATTTGGACCATCGACGATTACCAGCAAAACCAATTATATTTACACGGAAAAAGGCTTTTATGATACCAAGAAAAATCTCGCCCACTTTTTACGGAGATCTTATATAAAATATGACGACAGACTTATAGAAGGCGATAGTTTATATTATAATCGGAATATTGAATTTGCATCGGCAACGCGAAATGTAAAAATTACAGATTCTATAAATCGCGGAATTGTAAAAGGTCATTATGCCGAGATTTATAAACTAAAAGATTCCATGTTTGTAACCAAAAGAGCGGTTGCAATTAACCTTGTCGAAAATGACTCCGTTTATATTCACGGAAAAAAATTAATGGTAACCGGCAAAGAAGGAGAACGCATTATTAGAGCTTTTAACAATGTTCGTTTTTTCAAAATCGACATGAGCGGAAAATGTGATTCATTGCATTCAGATACTAAAATTGCCTTGACAAAACTAATTGGAAACCCAATTATATGGAACGGCGAAAATCAAATTACCGGTGAAGTTATTCATTTAATTGGTGACCAGAATACCCGAAAATTAGATTCTATGAAAGTACTCAACAACACCTTTCTCGTCTCCAAGGACACACTCGGAACCGGTTATAATCAGGTCAAGGGAATCAATTTATTTGGAAAATTTAAAGACGGAAAACTCCATGATGTAGATGTTATTAAAAACACCGAAGTCATTTATTTCATGCGAAATGATCAGCATGAACTTATAGGAATCAATAAAAATGTAAGTAGTAAAATCAATCTGCTTCTGGAGAATAATGCCGTAGAAACCATTAGCTTTTTTAATAAAGTCGATGGCGATATTTACCCTGAAGCCGATTTGCCAGAAAATGCCAGAAAATTAAGAGGTTTGGTCTGGCGTGGCGATGAACGAATAAAGTCTAAAGATGATATTTTTACCGCAGAAGACAATGAACTCAATGACAAATTAATACAAGAAGGAAAAGACGAAGAAGCGAAGAACAAAGACGTTCCGATGAAAATCAGGAAAGAAACTTTAGATTACGACAAAAAGAAACCAGCTGTAAAAGCAGCAGCAAAACCTTCGGCTAAAGCCAAAACTAAAGCAGTAAAATAATTCTCAGTTTTTAGTATTCAGTCGCAGTTTTCAGTTTACAAAGCCTTGTGATCTTTGCATTTTAATAATGTAAACTTGATTGCAGCTTTGCAAACTTTGCGTAAATCTTTGCGATCTTTGCGGTTAAATTCAGCCTCAATATCAGTTTACAGCAACTTGAAACAAAAAACTCAGAACCTCAGATGCTTAGTAACTTAGAACCTTAAAAAAGAAATGAATCCAGATTTTATAAAATACCAGGCGCAAACCTCTCCTTATCCTTTAGGAATGGAGGTTTCGCACGCCATTGGTTCTTACATTTACGACACCAACGATAAAAAATATTTAGATTTCGTAGCCGGAGTTTCGGCTTGTACACTTGGACATCAACACCCAAGAGTCAATCAAGCCATAAAAGATCAGTTAGACAAATATTCGCACGTAATGGTTTATGGTGAATATTCGCAAAGTCCTGCTGTACAATATTGCAAATTACTAGCTTCGCTCCTACCGGAATCTTTAAATAAAACCTATTTAGTAAATTCAGGTACAGAAGCAATTGAAGGCGCATTAAAATTAGCAAAACGAACAACAGGTCGTAGTCAGCTTATTTCATGCCACAACGCTTATCACGGCAACACAATGGGTTCTATGAGCGTTATGGGATTTGAAGAACGCAAACAAGCCTTTCGTCCTTTGCTTCCGGATGTTGATTTTATCACATTCAATAATGAAGCCGATTTAGAAAAAATAACCACCAGAACAGCCGCAATACTTTTAGAAACTATTCAGGGAGGTGCAGGATTTATTCAGCCTCACGATAATTTTTTACAAAAAGTTCGTAAACGTTGCGACGAAGTTGGAGCGATGATGATTGTTGACGAAATTCAGCCTGGATTTGGTAGAACCGGAAAACTTTTTGGCTTCCAAAACTACGATGTCATTCCGGATATCGTCGTTATGGGAAAAGGAATGGGTGGCGGAATGCCGGTTGGCGCTTTTACAGCTTCGGCAGAAAAAATGGATCTTTTAACCGAAAATCCTAAACTGGGACACATTACGACTTTTGGTGGTCATCCTGTCATTGCGTCAGCATGTCTGGCTACTTTGCAGGAATTAACTGAAACAAACCTTATGACAGAAGCTTTAGAAAAGGAAAATCTCTTTAGATCGCTTTTGGTACATCCTTTGATAAAGGAAGTTAGAGGAAAAGGATTAATGCTCGCAGCAATGACTGAGACAGCCGAAATAACCAACGAAGTTATTTTGAACTGTCAGGACAAAGGTCTCATTTTATTCTGGTTACTATTCGAAGGATGCGCCATTAGAATAACACCACCATTAACCATTTCTGAAGAAGAAATAAAAGAAGGTTGTACCATAATCCTAAGTGTTATGGATGAAATCGTAAAAAAAGGGCTAAAAGCATAATTTGGAGCTATTTCCTGCTATCCGCTTTATTTTTTATCCGCCGCGGCGGAACAAAAGGATATCGCTTCTATCAGGGCTAAGACTCTCGGTTAAAAATAAAATATAATAATAACTAGTAATCTCTTTTTAAAATAAGAAGATTATGACTAAAAACAGAATAGGAATTCTGTCCATATTGTTAATTAAATTGTTCAAAACAATTAATTTCCTTTCCCCACAACAATAATATGGTTGCCTAAATTTATAACAGGCTAATTTCAAATAAACAAAGTATGCAATTAAGCAACGAAGAAGAAGATTATAACCTATCCCTATCCAAATTTGAGTCCATGTTAAAAACTAACAAAGTACTCTTTTTTGATTCTGAAGAATTTGAAGAAATCATTCTTCATTATTTAGATATAGGTAAGGCTAATTTAGCAAAAAAGGCCTTGAAACTTGCATTAGACCAACACCCAAAATCTACGGGCTTAAAATTAGTACAAGTAGAAATGTTGGTTTACGACGACAAACTGGAAATCGCCGAAAAACTCCTGAATGAGTTATATGCAATCGAACCTAACAACGAGGAAATTTACATCCAAAAAGCTAATATTTGTTCTAAAAGAGATCAACACGAAAAAGCGGTAGAATTGCTTAAAATTGCCTTGCAATATACAGACGACTACGCTGATGTGTACAACTTGATTGGAATGGAATATCTGTTTATGGATAACCTTGAGATGGCAAAAGACAGTTTTATCAAATGTCTTGAAGAAGATTTAGAAGATCAGTCTGCCTTGTATAATGTGGTTTATTGTTTTGAATTTTTAGATCAAAATCAGGAAGCCATTTTATATCTTAACGATTATATCAATAAAAACCCATATAGCGAAATCGCCTGGCACCAGCTTGGACGTTTGCATTATGGGGTAAAAGAATACGAAAATGCTATTCGTGCTTTTGATTATGCAACACTTATTGACGATGAGTTTTTGGGCGCTTTCATGGAAAAAGCAAAAGCCTATGAACGTCTTAAAAAATACAGTGAAGCAATCGAAAGCTACAACAGAACTATCGAGTTAGACGATGCAACTTCTTATGCGTTATTGCGTATTGGAAAATGCTATGAAAAACTAGGTAATTCAGCGAAAGCGTTACAATATTACAACCAAACTGTGCATGAAGATCCGCTTTTAGACAAAGGCTGGATTGCAATTACAGACTTTTATGTTCGTCAAAAAAACTTTCAAAAAGCATTGTTTTTTGTGAATAAAGCTTTAGCAATCGATAATCAAAATCGTTTGTACTGGAAACGTTATGCGACGATCAATAAACAAATGAACTTTTTTGAAGAAGCTGAATTTGGATACAGAAAAGCAGTAGAATTTGGAGATTATGCTCTTGACACTTGGTTATTTTGGGTAGATATACTTCAATTTTTAGGTGAATTCGAAAGCGCAATTCAAACCTTATTACAAGCTTCAGAATATTTTCCGGAAGAAAACGAAATCGAATATCGTTTGGCGGGATTGTATTTTATGATTCAGGACAACACAAAAGCAAAATTTCATTTAAGTAATGGTTTGCGTCTAAACTTCGAAAATTATATCTTAATCGAAGATTTATTTCCGGTAGTTTGGTCAAAAAAAATGGTTAAAAATTATATTGAAAAACATAGAAAAGAATAATGATTGATATTTTAAGAAGACGTTTTGGCTTGTTGGGCCGTAATATTAGTTACTCATTTTCAAAAGGATATTTTACAGAAAAATTCAGTGAAGAAGTTTTTGCTGGCAACAGCTACGAAAATTTCGATATTTCAGAAATTAATTATTTCACTGAATTAGTAAAAAACAATCCCGATTTAAAAGGATTAAATGTTACAATTCCATACAAAGAACAAGTTATTCCGTTCTTGCATAAACTATCAAAAAAAGCTGCCTTAATTGGTGCTGTAAATACCATTAAATTCACCAAAAACGGAGAATTAAAAGGCTACAATACCGATTATTATGGTTTCAAGAAATCATTAAAACCATTATTAGAGCCGCATCACAAAAAAGCACTGATTCTGGGAACTGGAGGCGCATCAAAAGGTGTAGCTTTTGCTCTCGATGAATTAGATATTCCGTATACTTTTGTATCGAGAGAATCAAAAGAAAATATCATTGATTACAGCTTAATCAACGCCACTACTTTTGACAATTTTCAGATTATAATTAATTGTACACCAGTAGGAACAAGTCCAAATATTGAAGCTTGTCCTGATCTTCCGTATGAGTTTTTCACAGAGAAACACATTGCTTATGATTTAATCTATAATCCCGAAGAAACTCAGTTTTTAAAAAATGCTAAAGAAAAAGGTGCTACAATAAAGAATGGTTATGATATGCTAATTTTTCAGGCAGAAAAAGCATGGAAAATCTGGAATAAATAAAAACAGAACTACAAATAAAACGGTAAAGTTATTTTTGTAACTTAGTCTATTCATTAATAGATGGTTATGAGAAAAATTCTACCGTTTTTTTTACTACTTTTTCCATTTTACAATTCAATTCTGGCTCAGGATACTATTAGTGAGCAGAAAAAAAACATTTATGAAGAAGCACGTTATCATTATTTTCTAAAAACGATATTACTTTTTAATGAGTATTTAGACACTGATACAGGCTCCTTCAATACCACACAACTTCGATTCTTGCACCCTATTGCAAATAACGCGTGGAACCTGCGAGTTGATTTACCATTAGTTTCTACAAACACCTCTTCTATAAACAAAACCGGTATTGGCGATATTGGAGTTGGTATTAGTTATATACCGTATCTAAAATACAATGGCGAAGGAATAGCTTTTCGCGCCAGAGTAATCTCAAACTCCGCTGTCGATCCTGCCCTTGGATCAGGAAAATGGGTGTTTGCTCCAGCTGTTTTTTACGGAAAATATATAAAGAAAGATCATCTCTTATGGATTGTTTCTTTAGAAAATCAAATGAGTTTTGCTGGTTCCGACAACAGAAACGATGTAAATCTAACTGCATTTGAGAACTACTTTATGTTTATATTGGGAAAAAACTGGATTGCAGCTGATGTCGCCTTTCGATACAACAACACCAATAAAGGTTATCCAAATAATGCTTTTGTAGAATTTGGAAGAAGAATTACCAAAAACGATATGGCTTATGTTCATCCGAGTGTTGCTTTTGGAGGACATAAAACCTATAACTATGGTATCGAAGTTGGAATGCTTATTTTATTCTGAATCGTTTCTGATAATAGAAAACGGAACTAAATACAACTTTTGAGAACTCTGAGATTTTAAAAGAAAACAAATCATTTTAGATTAAAATATAGACTTGCCACTAATTTTCTTAAAAGTGTATAAATTACCCATTTAATTAAACTTCAAAAAAAATAGTAAAAAAACAGATATCACATTACTAAATTACTTCATTAAATAGGAATTTCATCGTAAAATCATGTATAAACAAACGATTTATTTTGTATTTAGAAACTCCTTTACTATCTTTCGCTCTGTTTAAAATAAAAACCTTATACATTTAAAATGTTAGAAGAAAAGAATGATAACCTGCAAGAAGCAGACGGAAAATTAGAAATCGAAATTAACGATTCTACACAAGATAATGCAATTGAAACTACTGGTTCTGAAACAGCAACTGAAAACACAATTTCTGATGAAGAAGTTGTAGTAGAAAACACTGTTGAAACTGAAGTAACAGAAACAGAACATCAAACTGCATTAGATGCTATAACAAATTCGAACGCCGAAGAAAGTGAAGATGAAACGCTAAAAGAGCGCCATGATATTCCTATGCAGGATTACAACACTTTCTCTCTTGACGCACTTGTTGATGAATTGAAAAAATTGATCAACGACGATAAAGTGATGTCTGTAAAAGAGCATATCGAAGAGATTAAGAAAGCATTTTTACTACAATACAACCATCTTATAGAGGAGAAAAAAGAAGAATTCAACGCTTCTAAAGAAGATCCTAACGAAGAATTCGAATATCATTCTCCATTAAAATCTAAGTTTGACGAATATTATAATGTTTTCAGAGAGAAAAGAAATGCTCATTTTAAACATTTACAAACAAACCTTAAATCTAATTTAGACAATCGACTTGCAATAGTTGAGGAACTAAAAGAACTTATAAATCCGCAGGAAAACATCAAAGACACGCTTAAACATTTTAATGATTTAAGAGAAAGATGGAAAAATGCCGGAGCAATTCCAAAAGACAAATACAATCACGTTTGGAATAACTACCATTTTCACGTAGAGAATTTTTACGATTATCTGCATTTAGATCGTGAAGCAAGAGATTTAGATTTCAAATACAATCTGGAACAAAAGCAAAAAATCATTGCTCGCGTTGAAGAATTAGTAAACGAAACTGATATTAGCAAAGCTTTCCGTGAATTACAAGACTTACACAGAATTTGGAAAGAAGATATTGGTCCGGTTTCAAAAGAACACCGTGATAGTATCTGGAATAAATTCAGTGAATTGACTAAAAAAATTCATGACAAAAGAGAAATTTTATTCGAAAGCCAAAGAGCAAACGAACAAAATAATCTTGAAGTTAAGAAAGAAATCATTGGAAAAATTGAGGTTTTAGGAACTGAAAAAGTAAATTCTCACTCACAATGGTTAGTACAAATTCAGAAAGTAGAAGCACTTAGAAATGAGTTTTTTGCCGCCGGAAAAGTACCATCAGAAGTAAATGAAGAAACTTGGGCTGCTTTTAAAACTGCCGTTAGAAACTTTAATTCTTTTAAAAATTCGTTTTACAAAGACATTAAAAAGGATCAAAACGACAATTTAAATAAAAAAATGGCTCTTGTTGCAAAAGCAAAAGAACTGCAAGAAAGTACAGATTTTGGTGCTACAACTCCTGTAATGAAACAAATTCAGGAAGAGTGGAAACAAATTGGTCACGTTCCGAAAAAATATTCAGATAAAATCTGGAAAGAATTTAAAGATGCTTGTAATCATTATTTTGATAAATTAAAAGAGCACAAATCAGAAGAAAACGTTGATGAAGTTGCTGCTTTTGACAATAAAAAAGCTTACTTAGATATCCTAAGAGCTTACCAACTTACCGGTGATCACAAAACGGATCTTGATGCTATAAAAGCACATATCGAAATCTGGAAAGGTTACGGAAAAGTTCCTTTTGCAAGACGTCATATCGAAGGAAAATTCAATAAAATTCTTGATGCCCTTTTTGAAAAATTAAGTTTGAGTAAAAAAGAAACTGAAATGATGCGTTTTGCCAACAGAATTGATTCTTTATCTGACAGCAATGATACACGTAAATTAGACAACGAGAAGATATTCTTAATGCGTAAAATTGAAGAAGTTCAAAATGAAATCTTCCAATTAGAGAATAATATTCAGTTTTTCACAAACACGAAAAATGCTAAGAAAGAAAACTCAATTGTTCTTGAAGTTCGTAAAAACATCGCTATCCACAAAGAAAGCCTTGAAGTTTGGAAAGACAAATTAAAACAATTACGAAATTTAGGTCAGGAATAAGACGCTAAGTTTCTACAATAATTAAAAAAGGTGTAATGATATTTTCGTTACGCCTTTTTTGTTGGGGTCATTTTACCGCAAAGATGCAAAGGTTTTCGCAAAGTTCACAAAGCTAATTCAACACAACGCTTTGGGAACTTTGCGTTTACTAAGCGCAATCTTAAATAGAAAAACCTTTGCATCTTTGCGGTAAAATTTTATCCCATTTTTAAGATTGCCGACAATTCAACAACACAAAACTTTGCGAACTTTGCGTTTACTAAGCGTAATCCTGAACAGAAAACTTTGCGCCTTTGCGGTAAAATTCATCCCAACATTTACTTCATTTCAACCCCAAACTTAACACTCTAATTAAATTTCATAAAACTATTCTTTAAAATATTGATTATATTTGAGAATCAAAAGATTATAAACCTAAATTAATATAAAATGAAATTTACAAGAAAAGCAAATGCCAACTGGAAAGGAACCGGTATGGAAGGAACAGGAACTATCAGTACACAAAGTACAACATTAGATAATGCGCAATTGTCATTTAAGACAAGATTTGCAGACGGAGTAGGAACAAATCCCGAAGAACTTGTTGCAGCAGCACATTCTGGCTGTTTTACAATGCAATTAAGCTTTTTGCTAAACGAAGGAGGTTTTACTGCAGATGATTTAAATACAGAAGCGACAGTAACTTTTGAGGATGGAACAATAACATTAATCCATTTAGATTTAAAAGGAAAAGTTTCTGGAATTTCTGCCGAAGAATTTGAAAAGACAGCTGCAAAAGCAAAAGAAATCTGTCCGATTTCAAAACTTTTAAATACAACAATTACTCTATCAGCTGCTTTAGTTTAGTCAATACAGTAATCTATAAACAAAAAAATATCCCGCTTTTGACGGGATATTTTTTTATTCAAAAAGAATTAAAATTCTTAGTTCATTGTAGCTTTTAATGCTTTTGCTTCAGCAGTCATTTCTAAAGCTTTATAAACTCCTAATAATGTTTTAGAAACATCTTCATTTTTAGGATCTAATTCGTTTGCTTTTTTAAGGTAAGGAATAACTCCTCTAAAAACATTTTCTCTTTGTGCTTTTAACACATCGTAACGCTTCATATCTTTTGCAGAAGTACCCAATTTATTCATTTCATCAATGATTGGTTTCTCAGCCTCTAATTTTAATGCTGCAAGATTAAGATAAGCATTAGTATAGTTTGGATTGATTTCAATAGCCTTCAAGTAATATTTTTCAGCATCAGCGCTATTTTTTGCATTACCACTGATTACACCTAAATTAAAAACAAGATCAGCATTGTTTGGTTCTTTTTCCAAAGCCTGAGTAACTAATGTCTTGTAAGTATCATAGTCTTTAGTTTCAAGATATAAGTTAGCTTCAGAAAGAATCAAAGAAGAATCATCAGGATTTGCTTTTCTTGCATCAGCGATAGCTTTTTTAGCGTCTTCAGTACGTCCTTTTTGAACTAAGATCAAAGCTAAATTTTTGTAGATCTCACCTCTTTTAGAAGGAATAACTTCTGTTTTTGGTTTTTCGTGAGTTCCCAATTTTAAAGCTAAATCTCTTTCTTTTGCAGTATTAAAACCATCTTCATTACCTGAAGCTTTATTTACAGCTGTATAAGAAGTACCTTTTCCAGAATAATTCAATTTTTTCAATTCTTCATACATTGGCAAAGCGCTATCATAATCCTGAGCGTTTACTGCTGTTGAAGCTGCGTAATACAAGTTGATTGTATCTTTTTTGTCTAACAAATAAGCATCATACAATTTTTGAGCACCTTCTTTAACTTTTTTAGCTTGTGTATCTGCAATAGCTGAGTTAATAAGCTTTCCTTTAATTTCAGTAATTGAAGCAGCAGCCTGAACTGAATACTTTTGTTTACCTGAAGTTTTCTCAATCTCAATTAACTTTTTATAGCTTTCAGCCGCAAGAGATAAATTTGCGCCTTCTTCAACTTTTTTATTAGCTAAATCCAAATAAGCATTTCCTTGTACAAAATAGTATTGCGCTTGTTCAACGTCTTTGGCATTCACTACCAAGTTTTCAGCGTCTTTCAATATTGTAATTGCTCCTTGAGCATCGCCGCCTTTTAACGCTTTTTCAGCACTCTTAATTTGATCTTTCTGAGCAAAAGTAGCTACAGAAATCAATAATGCTGATGCTAGTATTACATACTTACTTTTCATAATATTCAATTTGTGTATTTAATTTTAATTATTCCTGGGTTAAATTTATTATTCTTCAGATTCCTCTTCTTCAGAGTCGTCTTCATCTTCTGTTTCTTCTTCAGAATCGTCATCATCGTCATCTTCTACGGTTCCGTCGTCTTCAAGAACTTCTAAATCCGGCTTAACTCTTTCGATAGCAGATTCAATAACATTTCCATCTTCATCAAGAACAACTTCTGCAACATCATCTTTCATAACTTTTGTTACAGCAGCGATAGAATCTTTACCTTTTAAGTTAATCAATCGAACTCCTTGTGTTGCACGACCCATTACACGTAAATCTTCGATAGCCATTCTAATTGTTAATCCTGATTTGTTGATAATCATTAAATCATCAGCATCAGTTACATTACTAATAGAAATTAATTTTCCGGTTTTCTCCGTGATATTAAGTGTTTTTACACCTTTACCTCCACGGTTTGTAATTCTGTAAACATCTTCTCCATCGTCATCAACTAATTTAGTACGTTTACCGTATCCGTTTTCAGTTACAACCAAAATCTGCGTATCATTTACATTCTCTTTATCAACTGTAACCATACCAATCACTTCATCAGTATCGTCTTTTAAGGTAATTCCACGAACTCCAGAAGCTGTTCTTCCCATCGGACGTGTTTTGGTTTCCTCAAAACGAACTAATTTACCAGACTTAACTGCTAAGATAATTTGGCTTTCTCCGTTTGTTAATTTTGCTTCAAGTAACTCATCACCTTCTTTAATTGTAATTGCAGCAACACCATTTACCCTTGGTTTAGAATATTTCTCTAAAGAAGTTTTCTTAACCTGACCTTGTTTTGTTACCATTACAAGATTATGACTATTGATATAATCTTTGTCTTTTAAATCTTGTGTACAAATGAAAGCTTTTACTTTATCATCGCTTTCAATATTTACTAAATTCTGAATTGCTCTACCTTTTGCAGTTTTGCTTCCTTCCGGAATTTCGTAAACACGCATCCAGAAACATTTTCCTTTTTGCGTAAAGAACATCATATATTGGTGATTGGTCGCAACGAACATATGCTCAAGGAAATCCTGATCTCTTGTTCCTGCGCTTTTTTGTCCTACTCCACCTCTATTTTGAGTTTTATACTCTGTTAAGTTAGTACGTTTGATGTAACCTGCGTGAGAAATTGTAATAACTACATTTTCATCAGCAATTAAATCTTCGATACTTACATCTCCACCAGAATATTCGATTGTAGAACGACGTTCATCTCCGTATTTCTCGCGGATTTCTTCAAGTTCTTCTTTAATTAAGTTTGTTCTTAAATCTACATCTGCCAATAATGCTTTCAAATGCTCGATTAACTTCATTAATTCATCATATTCAGCTCTTAACTTGTCTTGTTCCAGACCTGTTAACTGACGCAAACGCATTTCAACAATTGCACGTGCCTGAATATCTGACAGATTAAATCTTTCGATTAATTTCTCACGAGCTTCTTCAGTGTTTTTAGAACCTCTGATGATCGCAATTACTTCATCAATATTATCAGAAGCAATAATTAAACCTTCTAAAATGTGAGCTCTTTCTTCAGCTTTACGCAATTCAAAACGAGTTCTGCGAACTACTACATCATGACGGTGCTCGATAAAATAGTGAATCATATCTTTTAGATTCAACATTTGTGGGCGACCTTTTACTAATGCAATATTGTTTACACTAAAAGAAGATTGTAATGATGTAAACTTATATAAGGTATTCAAAACTACGTTTGGCGTAGCATCGCGTTTCAGGATATAAACGATACGCATACCGTTTCTATCAGATTCGTCACGAATATTGGCAATACCTTCAATTTTTTTATCGTTAACTAAATCAGCCGTACGTTTGATCATTTCGGCTTTATTAACCTGATATGGAATCTCAGTAACGATGATACATTCTCTTCCGTCAACTTCTTCAAAACCAACTTTAGCACGCATTACAATACGTCCTCTACCGGTTTTAAAAGCTTCTCGAACACCTTCATAACCATATATTACACCACCGGTTGGAAAATCCGGAGCTTTAATATGTGTCATTAATTCGTCAACTTCAATATCATTATTATCAAGATAAGCTAATGTACCGTTGATAACTTCAGTTAAATTGTGTGGAGGCATATTTGTCGCCATACCAACTGCAATACCTGTTGCTCCGTTTACTAATAAAGTAGGAACTCTTGTAGGCATTACTTTTGGCTCATATAATGTATCGTCAAAGTTCAATTGAAAGTCAACTGTTTCTTTTTCGATATCTGCCATAATATCTTCAGAGATTTTACGCATTCTGGCCTCAGTATAACGCATTGCTGCAGGACTGTCACCATCGACAGAACCAAAGTTACCCTGACCGTCCACTAATAAATATCGCATACTCCACTCCTGAGCCATACGCACCATTGCATCATAAACAGAGGTATCTCCGTGTGGGTGATACTTACCCAGAACCTCCCCTACGATTCTCGCAGACTTTTTGTGGGCAGATCTTGATGTTACTCCTAAATCATACATTCCGTAAAGAACTCTTCGATGCACTGGTTTCAAGCCATCTCTAACATCAGGAAGCGCTCTCGATACGATTACTGACATCGAATAATCAATGTAAGCTGATTTCATTTCATCTTCTATGTTAATAGGAATTAACTTTTCTCCTTCAGACATAAGTTGTTATGTTTAAATAATTATATTAGTTTCAAAGCGTGCCAAGATACGTTTTTTTGGAATTTTTTCAGCTATTTACTTACACTAATTTCAATGATTTATTAACAACTTTATTTTAGCTTTTAGTTAATAAATTAAGCGTCTTTTAACGCTTTTATTGCTATTTTTTTTGTCTCTTAGCTGTCAGGAGATCTGAAGGGTACGGTTTTTGTTTTTCAAACTGTAATTCACTAAATTTACAATACCAATTATATATTATGGATGATAATTTTTCACCAAGAGTAAAAGATGTTATTACATACAGTAAAGAAGAAGCCCTTCGTTTAGGACACGACTTTATTGGTACTGAACATCTAATGCTAGGCATTTTAAGGGATGGAAACGGAAAAGCTATTCATATACTTAATAACCTAGCAGTCGATTTAGACCATTTACGCAGGAAGGTAGAAATACTGAGTCCAGCCAACCAGAGCGTTGAAGTAAATGCCGAAAAGAAAAACCTTCATCTTACCCGACAGGCAGAAAGAGCCCTGAAGACCACTTTTCTTGAAGCTAAAGTATTTCAAAGCTCGTCGATTAGCACAGCTCATTTGCTTCTATGCATCTTACGAAACGAAAACGATCCAACAACCAAGCTGTTGAATAAACTAAAAATAGATTATGACATAGCTAAAGAACAATATTTAAATATGACTCCAAACGAAGAAGAATTCTTAGAAAACTTGCCAAGAAACGAATCGTATAATGACGATTCAGGACAAGATGACAGTCTTAAAGAAAGTAGTTTTAATAATCCCGCCAATAAGTCAAACAAAAAATCTAAAACTCCGGTGTTAGATAATTTTGGGAGAGATTTAACAGAAATGGCTGAGGAAGGAAAACTAGATCCGGTTGTAGGACGCGAAAAAGAAATTGAACGTGTTTCGCAAATCTTAAGCCGTAGAAAAAAGAACAACCCACTTCTTATTGGAGAACCTGGAGTTGGTAAATCTGCTATTGCAGAAGGACTGGCGCTACGTATTATCCAAAAGAAAGTATCTCGTATTCTTTTCCACAAACGTGTAGTAACTCTTGATCTTGCCAGCTTAGTTGCCGGAACAAAATACAGAGGACAGTTTGAAGAAAGAATGAAAGCCGTAATGAACGAGCTTGAGAAAAATGATGATATTATCCTTTTCATTGACGAAATTCATACTATCGTAGGCGCTGGTGGAGCAACAGGATCTCTTGATGCTTCAAACATGTTCAAACCTGCTTTAGCAAGAGGAGAAATTCAATGTATTGGCGCTACTACTCTTGATGAGTACAGACAATATATTGAGAAAGACGGAGCTCTTGAAAGACGTTTCCAAAAAGTAATTGTTGAACCAACTTCTGTTGAAGAAACGATTGCGATTTTGAACAATGTAAAAGACAAATACGAAGATCACCACAATGTAACTTATACTCAGGAAGCAATTGAAGCTTGTGTAAAATTAACAAACAGATATATGTCTGAGCGTTTCTTACCAGACAAAGCTATTGATGCTCTTGACGAAGCCGGATCTCGCGTACATATTACTAACATTGATGTTCCTAAACAAATTTTGGATTTAGAACGTCAGTTAGAAGAAGTTCGTGAAAACAAAAATATGGTTGTTAAAAAACAAAAATATGAAGAAGCAGCCAAACTTCGTGATGATGAAAAACGTATAGAAAAAGACCTTGCCGTTGCACAAGAACAATGGGAAGAAGATTCTAAAAACAACAGAATTGAAGTTACAGAAGATAATGTAGCCGATGTTGTTTCTATGATGACTGGAATTCCTGTAAACAGAATTGCACAAACAGAAAGTAATAAACTGGCGAAATTACCTGAATTAATTCAGAATAAAGTAATTGGTCAAAACGAAGCTGTTCTTAAAATTGCACGTTCTATTCAACGCAACAGAGCCGGACTTAAAGATCCAAACAAACCAATTGGTTCGTTTATTTTCTTAGGTCAGACTGGGGTTGGTAAAACACAATTAGCAAAAGTTCTTGCAAAAGAATTATTCGATTCAGAAGATGCGTTAGTTCGTATTGATATGAGTGAATACATGGAAAAATTTGCAATTTCTCGTTTAGTTGGAGCGCCTCCGGGATATGTTGGTTACGAAGAAGGTGGACAATTGACTGAAAAAGTTCGCAGAAAACCTTATTGTGTTGTTCTTTTAGACGAGATCGAAAAAGCGCATCCGGATGTATTCAATATGATGCTTCAGGTTCTTGATGATGGATATTTGACAGATAGTTTAGGTCGTAAAATTGACTTTAAAAACACTATCATTATCATGACTTCTAACGTTGGAGCACGTCAGTTAAAAGATTTTGGACAAGGTGTAGGATTCGGAACTGCAGCAAAAGTGGCTCAAGCCGATGATAACTCAAAAAGCATTATCGAAAATGCATTGAAAAAAACTTTCGCACCAGAATTCTTAAACAGAATTGATGACGTAATCGTTTTCAACGCTTTAGAAAAAGGTGACATTGATTTAATTATCGATATCGAACTTGCAAAACTTTATTCTCGTATTGCTGAATTAGGCTACAAGCTAAATCTTACTGACAAAGCAAAAGCATTTATTGCAGAAAAAGGCTTTGACAGACAATTTGGAGCAAGACCTCTAAAAAGAGCGATTCAGAAATATGTTGAAGATTTGTTAGCAGAAGAAATCATAACTTCAAAAATACATTCAGGTGACGAAATCTTAATGGATTTAAAAGATGATTCTCAAGAACTTTCAGTAGAAATCCACAAAGCTGAAGAACCAACAAATCAATAAGATAGTTAAGTTTTATAACAGAAATAACAAACCCGTTACGTTTTCATAACATAACGGGTATTTTTTTTAGATAATTTACTATCTTTAGTAAAAGCAAATAGCTATTTTTGGCTATTAAATTCTATAATAAAAAATAACGTATGCTTCAAAACAAAGTCATTTTAGGTAGCGAAGAATGGTGCTCATTTCCAGAACTAGGAATTCCAACGATCAAAGCTCGTGTGGACTCTGGTGCCAAAACTTCGGCAATGCACGCCATCAACATAGCTCCTTTTATTAAAAATGATACCAATTGGGTAAAATTTGATATTAATCCTATTCAGAATAACATCAAAACCATTATTCATTGTGAAGCTCCGCTGGTTGATAAACGAATTGTAAAAAGCTCAAGCGGATTCAGAGAACATCGTTACGTAATTCAGACACACATTAAACTTGGCGATATCAAATGGCCAATAGAAATGACATTGACCAATAGAGATTCAATGGGTTTCCGTATGCTTTTAGGTCGTGAAGCCATGAGTGGACGCGTTTTGGTTGATCCAGAAGAGAAATATTTATTAGGACAACCAACTCCTGAATCTTTAAAGGAATTATACCAAAATTCAGAAAAAGCGACTTCCGGATTGCGAATTGGTCTTCTTGCCAGTAATCCTGAATTATATAGCAATAAAAGAATCATGGAAGCGGGCGAAATGCGCGGTCATGAAATGCATTTCCTTAATATCAAGGAATGCTATATGAAATTGGATGCAAAGACACCAGAAATTCATTATCGAGGCGGAAAAATACTAAATCAATTCGACGCCATTATTCCAAGAATTCGACCAAGCATTACTTTTTATGGTTGTGCTTTAACGCGTCAGTTTGAAGCTTTGAAGGTTTTCGTTTTAAATTCGGCTACAGCCATAACGCAATCACGAGATAAATTATATTCGCTTCAATTGCTTTTGAATAGCGGAATTGACATTCCGACAACTGGTTTTGCCAATTCTCCTTTGGATACTGACAATTTGATTAAAATGGTTGGAGGTTCGCCTTTAATCGTAAAATTATTAGAAGGAACACAAGGAAAAGGTGTCGTTCTTGCAGAAACTAAAAAAGCAGCAGAAAGTGTTATCAACGCTTTCAAAAGCTTAAATGCAAATATCTTAGTTCAGGAATTTATTAAAGAAGCCAACGGAAAAGACATTCGTTGTTTTGTAATCGATGGAAAAGTCGTTGCAGCAATTCAGCGTGAAGCAATGCCTGGCGAATTTAGAGCTAATATTCACCTTGGCGGAACTGCTTCTGTAATCAAAGTTACTCCTGAAGAAAAAAAGATCGCGATTAAAGCCGCAAAAGCAATGGACTTAAAAGTAGCCGGCGTCGACATTATTCGTTCTTCAAAAGGACCATTATTACTTGAAGTAAACTCTTCTCCAGGTCTTGAAGGAATCGAAGGCGCAACAAACAAAGATATTGCCGGCGAAATGATTAGAGCGATTGAAAAAAACTTTAAGCTGATATAAAGCAGCACAAACATTAAAGTAAAAAATTTAAATGAAGAAAATTTCGATCTTTCTAATGCTACTTCTAGTGAGCTGCAATAAAAATAATTGCACTACTAATGAAAAAATTAGAAAAATTGAAACTGATAAAATAATAGAAACTTTTTTCGAGGATAAATATTTTAAAAACAATAAAGATGCTTACGCAGTTTGTATAGATTTTAAAAAACTCAAAATTAACACAGAGAGCATATATGCAGAACCAACAAAAAAAGTACAAATTATAAAGCTTCCACCTCGTTCACCAAGAATTCTTCAAAACACTGAAGTTTATATTGAAAGGCTTTTGAATGCAAATTTAAAGGGCAAAAAAATATTTAAATCTAAAGATTCGATAAACTTTGTAGAACAAAACAATTGCTTTTTTAAATATACCATTCCTAAAAAAATAGTAGGAAAGATAAAAACAATACCGGTATCAAAAATAGAAAACGCTACAGATTATATGATATTCTCAATTCCTATTTTTTCTGAAGACAACAAAAAAGCCTATATGGAAATTGATTGTTATTCAAAAGAATTACCATATGGAGAATCAGTATACTTAGAAAAAAAAGATAATATTTGGAAAGTAATCGATACTAAAACTATCTGGGTCAAATGTCAAGGCTAAAATAGCAATATCCATTAATCGACAAAGCTTTGTCAAAGTTTAAAACTTTGACAAAGCTTTTTTATTTAACTTTAATAAAAATAAAAAAAATATGCTTTACTCCTATTTAGACATTATTTTAAGAAGTCTTGCTGTCTATTTTTTCATGACAATTGCTTTGCGAATTTTTGGAAAAAAAGAACTTTCGCAACTAAATACTGCCGATATTATTCTGATATTATTAATTAGTAATTCCGTTCAAAATGCAATGGTTGGTCCGGACACAAGTCTTACAGGAGGATTAATTGCGGCTTTAGCTTTATTTGTAATTAATTTTATTATCAAAAAGCTAACACACAAATACAAAGTGATAAACAATTTACTTTTAGACAAACCTGAGATTTTAATCCATGACGGAAAGCTGGACTTTACAGCATTAAGCAAATTAGACATCTCACACGAAGAACTAAAAGAAGCAATGCGAGAACACGGAATCGAATATTTTGGCGATGTAAAGCTTGCTATGCTAGAAATTGACGGTACAATAAGCATTATTTCTGAAGATAAAAAGAATCTGAAACAAACGCATTACAAACGAAAACACAATCGCAAGAATTTACAGAAACAATCTTAAAATAAAAATTCCAATCTTTTTAAATTCCAAATTCCAACCCTGAACGTTGCCATTGGAATTTGGAATTTCAAACAAAAAAGCTGGTTTCAAATTGAAACCAGCTTTTTTTATACATACCGATATCGGATTTTATAAAATACAACGTTTGCAAAGCTAAATCAACACAAAGCTTTGCGAACTTTGTGTTTTTAAACATACTATTAGATAAAAATCTTAGCGTGCTTTGCGTTTAAAATGATTAATCTACATAAAATATTTCATGTTTCTTCACAAGTTTTTTCCCTTTAATCCCTTGGAATTTGGAACTTCAAAAAGATTGGAATTTCAAACAAAAAAGCTGATTTCAAATTGAAACCAGCTTTTTTTTATGTTGACAAAATGCGATTTTAAATCTCACATTTCACAATAATCATTTTATTAAATAAATACACTTAAGATAAAATAAACCAATCCTGCCAATAAAGCCGAAATAGGAATAGTCAAGATCCAAGCCCAAATTAAACTTACGGTTACTCCCCAACGAACTGCAGATACACGTTTTGTTAATCCAACTCCGATGATAGAACCAGTAATTGTATGTGTTGTACTTACCGGAATTTTTAAGTGCTCAGTAAAGTAAAGTGTCAAAGCTCCGGCAGTTTCAGCAGCTACACCTTCAAACGAAGTTACTTTTGTGATTTTTGAACCCATTGTTTTCACAATTTTCCAACCACCACTTAAAGTTCCTGCAGCAATAGCAGAATAACATGCTAATGGAATCCAACCTGGCATTATTCCTTTTACACCTAAATCATCATTTGGCAAAACAACATCTAACCAAGAATCCATATGAACACCTGGATTAGTATGAATATATACCGCTACAGCAGCAGCAATAATACCCATTACTTTTTGAGAATCATTTCCTCCGTGTCCTAAACTAAAGGCTGCAGAAGATAATAATTGCATTTTCTTTAAAGCAGCATCTGCCTGATGAAGATTTAAACTACTGAATATTAAGCAAAAAGCACTTACCGTTAAGATAATAAAAGCAACTAAAAACCATTTAATATTGTGCGGATCAAAAGCAACACTCCAAAAATGAGATTCAAATCTAGGCTTTTCAATATCAGCGTAAGGAACCATTAAACTACTAACAACCCAAACGGTAGCAATCATTAAAGCTACTGTAAATATTTTAGGTCCAATAATTTTACGAGAAGCATTTAACAACCAAATCGAAATTAAATAAGAAGCAAGTGCTCCCAATAATGGTGCTAAAACAATGAAAGCAATAATGATAATAACTCCTGAAGGCATTCCTCCATCTTTTCCGGCTTTATACCAGCTTACGATTTCGTACCAATAATGAGTAACTCCATCTTCGCCAACGTAACCAGAAAAACCATGTACAGCGATTGCGTGAGCAACTGCAGCTCCTGCAAAACCTCCAATTAATGTATGCGATGAACTTGAAGGTATTCCCAACCACCAAGTCAATAAATTCCAACAAATTGCTGCGATAACCCCAGCCAGAATAACAACAAGGTTAATCTCCATAGTGTGCGCTGTTTTTGCAACAGTATCCGCAACACCAAATCCGAAAACCCAATAGGCCAAAAAGTTAAAAAATGCTGCCCAAAGAACGGCCTGAAAAGGCGTTAATACCTTTGTAGCAACAACGGTAGCTATAGCATTTGCCGCATCATGAAAACCATTGATGTAATCAAAAATTAAAGCTAATACTATAATAATTATAAGTAGCGTCATAAAATTATAACTTCAGAATGAAATAAATTGAATTAAGAATGTTTTACAGAAATAGATTCCAGTATGTTCGCAACACTCTTACATTTGTCTGTTGCTGATTCTAAAACAGATAACACTTCTTTATATTTAATAATATTTTTAGCGTCTGTTTCGTTTTCAAAAATTTCAAAAACTGCTTTGTTATAAACGTTATCAGACTTGTTTTCAAGTTTATTAATTCTTGCACAAGCTTCTTTAATAACATTCATGTTTTTTAAATTGCTCAACTCTTTTACTGCACTGTCAATGTTTTGACAAGCTTCAAGGTTGATTTCTGTCATCTTTCTGATAGATTTTGTAATCTTATCAACCTGATACAATCTCATTCTGCTTGCTGCACCGTGAAGGTAATCTGCAACGTTATCAATTGAAGTAATTAATGTATGAATATCTTCTCTATCAAATGGAGTAATGAAGTTTCTGCTCAATTCAAGATTGGTCTGACGTGTAATGTCTTCTCCTTTTTGCTCTAACTCATCAATCTTTTGAAAAAGAACTTCTCTTTCTTTCAATGGAAGGTTTACAGCTTCGTGTAAGTTAGAAGCTAATTCAATTAAATTGCTTGAAGCCTCTTCAAAAAGTGGAAAGAATTTCTTGTCTTTCGGAACTAAAAATTGGAAAATACTGTTTATTGACATTTTTTTATTTTTGATAGTGCAAAATTACTTCAATATTATTTTGTCATGTTAAGCCATTGTTAACAAATCGTTTTCAATTTGGAAACTATTCAGGAATGCAACGGTTTTTTCAATATCATAATGTAAGATTCTATCCTCCTTTACCAAAGGCACAACCTCTCTGTAACTACTCAAAAACATTTCGATAAAATCACTTGATTTCAAAGGTTCTCTGTAAGCAATTGCCTGCGAAGCATTCATTAATTCGATTGCCAAAATACGCTCTAAATTATCCATAACACGCAAAGCTTTTGTAGCTCCATTCGCTCCCATACTTACGTGATCTTCTTGTCCGTTGCTTGAAACAATACTATCAATACTTGACGGAGTTGCCAATTGTTTGTTTTGACTCGCAATACTTGCCGCAGTATATTGCGGAATCATAAATCCTGAATTCAAGCCCGGATTGTCAACCAAAAATGCCGGAAGATTACGCAAACCTGAAATTAATTGATAGGTTCTTCTTTCAGAAATACTTCCTAATTCTGCCAAAGCAATTGCCATAAAATCTAAAGCTAAAGCCAAAGGCTGACCGTGGAAATTTCCACCAGAGATAATTTGATCTGATTCAATAAATATATTTGGATTATCTGTAACCGAATTAATTTCGGTCTTGAATACTTTTCGAACATAATCAATCGCATCTTTTGAAGCTCCGTGAACCTGAGGAATACAACGGAAAGAATATGGATCCTGAACGTGTTTTTTCTCCTGAGCAATGATTTCGCTTCCTTCAAGAAACTCATTGACGCGTTGTGCAGTAACGATTTGCCCTTTGTGAGGACGAATAAAATGAATCAATTCGTTAAAAGGTTCGATTCTTCCATCAAAACCTTCTAAAGAGATTGTTCCGATTAAATCTGCTAAATAAGAATATTTATAAGCCTTCAATAAAATGTGAGCTCCGTAAGCACTCATAAACTGAGTTCCGTTTAATAAAGCCAAACCTTCTTTGGATTGTAAAACGATTGGTTCCCATTTAAAACGCTTTAGAACTTCAGCAGAAGCTACTTTTTTACCTTCAAAAAGCACTTCTCCTTCTCCTAATAATGGCAAAGATAAATGTGCCAATGGCGCTAAATCTCCCGAAGCTCCAAGTGAACCCTGAGTATAAATTATAGGCAGAATATCATTATTATAGAAATCAACCAAACGTTGTAATGTTTGCAATTGAATCCCTGAATGACCGTAGCTCAAAGATTGAATTTTAAGCAACAACATCATTTTTACAATCTCAGCCGGAACTTCTTCTCCAGTTCCACATGCGTGAGATTTTACCAGGTTTTCCTGAAGTTGTGACAAGTTTTCATTCGAAATTTTCACACTATAAAGTGACCCAAAACCAGTATTTATACCATAAATAGGTTCAGAATGTGATGCCATTTTTTTATCTAAATAATCGCGGCATTTTTGCACATTTACTTTAGCTTCTTCTGATAATTCAAGTGTTTTTTGATTAACAATAATTTCTTGTAAAGCTTCTAAACCTAAAGTTTCAGTACTTATATAATGGATTTCATTCATGATGTTTATAATTTTAGACCCCAAAATTCAACAAATCAATATTAAAAAGCAACATTTGTTCATAATAATTAAAATTAGACGAATACAATTTCTTCGCTTTTATCTATTTGACAATACTAATCACACAAAATCAACTCCTTATTTAGGCTTAGGAATTTAAACTATCAGAATTTTGCATCAAAAGGATAAAAAATTTAATTCCTAGTTACCATATAGATTAAATTACATTTATTTTGCAATGTTTTTATTAAAAATCAAGCTATTAACTCTTGTCAATCTCAGCAAAAACAAGCCTAATTATACGAATCCATCAATTTATCATATTTTATCTTAACAAAAGCTCAATATTAATTTGATGAGATTTGAATTATTAAAATATTCGTAAAAAGACAATTAGAGTTTTTCGCTTTTATAAAAAACTGTACTTTTGAAAAATCAAAATGAAAAGTAACAGCGCAAAATATCAATCTACAATGACAACTCAAACTAGAGTTGCAATTGCTGCTACAATTATTTCTACTACAACAACTACTACCCCTTAGGGGTATACATTTTACATATAATCCAGGTTATCTATACTTTTCTCTTGAAAGAAGAAAGGCAATGGGTACATAAAAAACATTTACAACGAAAAAAAATAGTCGCAGTTTTTAGTTTCAGTTCACAGTTGATAACCATTCAACCTTTGTTACTCAAAATCTTTGCACCTTATTAAAAAACATCAAAATGAAAGTATTAAAATTTGGCGGAACTTCGGTTGCCAATGCACAAAATATAAAGCTAGTTCTCGAAATAATAAAACAAAATTCTCAACACGATAAAGTCGCAATTGTTGTTTCTGCTTTAAGCAAAGTCACAGATTTACTACAATTAGCGGCATCAAAAGCGGCTGCAAACGACGAAACTTTTAGAGATATCGTTCTTGAAATTGAGAAAAAACATCTTGATACCTTAAAAGAATTAATTCCGGTAAGCGAGCAAAGCAGTTTGTTAAGCCACGTAAAAAGAATCATCAATCATTTAGAAACTTTATTGGATGGTTGTTTCTTATTAGGCGAATTATCTCCAAGAACTGCCGACACTATTCTGAGTTTTGGAGAATTGTTATCGTCTTACATAATCGCTCAGGCATATCAGCAAATTGAGAAAAATGTAGTTTACAAAGACAGCCGCGAATTAATCAAAACTGACAGCAACTTTAGTAAAGCAGCTGTGAATTTTGAAATTTCAAACAAATTAATTCAGGAATATTTTGGTGGAAATCATTCACAAATAAATATTTTGCCTGGTTTTATCTCGCAAACTCTTGACGGAATTACTACAACTTTAGGTCGTGGAGGTTCTGATTATACTGCCGCAATTATTGCCGGAGCACTGAATGCATCGCAACTTGAAATTTGGACTGATGTAAACGGAATGTTTACTGCAAACCCAAAAATCGTAAAACAAGCGCAACCAATTGCAACAATCTCTTATCAGGAAGCGATGGAATTGTCTCATTTTGGTGCAAAAGTTTTATATCCGCCAACAATTCAGCCAGTTTTAAGAAAAAATATTCCAATTTTAATCAAAAATACTTTTGAGCCGGAAGCTGTTGGAACTTTAATTTCGAATCAGATTTCATCAAAAGATACAGTTGTAAAAGGAATCAGTCATATCGATCATATTTCGCTTGTAACACTTGAAGGTCCGGGAATGATTGGAGTTTCGGGTTCGTCAAAACGTTTATTCGAAGTATTATCTCAGGAAAAAATCAACGTAATATTTATTACTCAAGCTTCTTCTGAGCATTCGATTTGTATCGGAATTTTAAATTCGGATGCTGAAAATGCCGAAGCTGCAATTAACAAAGCGTTTGACGTTGAGATTTTACAAAACAAAATCGATCCTGCAATTGTAGAAAAAGATCTTTGCATTATTGCTTTGGTTGGTGAAAACATGAAAAATCACCAAGGTTTAAGCGGAAGAATGTTCAGCACTTTAGGAAAAAACAACGTAAATATCCGTGCCATTGCACAAGGTGCTTCTGAGCGTAATATCTCTACTGTAATCAACGAAAGAGACGTTAAGAAAGCACTGAATACTTTGCACGAAAACTTCTTTGAAGAAAACACAAAACAGCTGAATCTATTTGTAATGGGAGTTGGAAATGTGGGTGAAAAATTCATCGAACAAATTCACAATCAAAGAAAGTTCTTAAAAGAAAATCTAAAGATTAATGTTCGCGTAATTGCATTATCAAACTCAAGAAAAATGCTTTTTGACGAAGACGGAATTTCTTTAAAAGACTGGCAGGCAACTTTAGACAAAGGAGAAGAAGCTATTCCAACAGAATTCATCGCACGTGCCAGAGAATTGAATTTACGTAACAGTATTTTCGTTGATATTACAGCAAATGCAAGCGTTTCTGAAATGTATGAGAAGTTCTTAAAAGAAAGTATTGCCGTTGTAACTTGTAATAAAATTGCTTGTTCGTCTGCTTATGACAATTATAAAAAATTAAAAAGTTTATCTCGTCAATATAATGCACCATTCTTGTTTGAAACGAATGTTGGTGCGGGATTACCAATTATTGATACCGTAAAAAACTTAATTGCTTCTGGCGATAAAGTGCATAAAATTCAGGCGGTTTTATCTGGAAGTTTAAACTTCATTTTCAACAATTTCGATAAGAATAATTCTTTTCACGATGTTGTAAAAGAAGCCGGAGTTCAGGGATTCACAGAACCAGATCCAAAAATTGACTTAAGCGGAATCGACGTTGCGCGTAAAATTCTGATTCTTATTCGCGAAAGCGGTTATGAAATGGATATTGACGCCATCGCAAACGAATCATTCCTGCCTGCAGATTGTTTGGCAACAGCAAACAACGAAGACTTTTTTGCATCGTTAATTAAACATGCTGATCATTTCGGAAAAATCTACGAAGAAGCTTTAGCCAAAGATTCACGTTTGAAATATGTAGCACAATTCGAAAACGGAAAAGCAAGCGTTGGTCTTCAATTCATTCCAAAAGATCATCCTTTTTACAATCTGGAAGGAAAAGACAATATCGTACTTTTCTACACAGATCGTTACGTTGATCAGCCTTTATTGATAAAAGGTGCCGGAGCCGGAGCAGCAGTTACAGCGTCCGGGATTTTTGCTGACGTAATTCGAATAGGTAATGTATAAAGGTGCTAAGGTTCTAAGTTGCTAAGGTTCTGAGTTTTTTTTCAAAACCTAATCTTAGCCTCTTAGAATCTCCGAACCTTAGAAAATAAAAAATCATGTGGTAAAAATTTGCTAAGCAAAAACCTTAGAACCTTAGCAACTTAGAACCTCAGAACCTTAACAAAATGACACAAATAAAACTATTTTGTCCCGCTACAATTGCAAATCTCTCCTGCGGATTTGACGTACTTGGACTTTGCTTAGACAATGCGGGCGATGAAATGATTGTTCGAAAAGTAGATCAAAAAGGAATTCGAATCACAAAAATTGTGGGTGCCGATTTACCTTTAGAAACCGAGAAAAATGTTTCGGGAGTTGCGGCTCTTGCAATGCTTGAAGCTTACGAAAGAGATTTTGAAGCAATAACTTTCGGATTCGAAATCGAAATCTACAAACATATCAAAGCCGGAAGCGGAATTGGAAGCAGCGCTGCAAGTTCTGCCGGAGCCGTTTTTGGAATTAATGAATTATTAGGAAAACCATATTCTCGCAAAGATTTGGTTCAATTTGCTATGCAAGGCGAGAAATTAGCCAGCGGAAACGCTCACGCTGACAACGTTGCTCCTGCCCTTTTGGGAGGTTTTACTTTGGTAAGAAGTTATGCTCCGCTTGATATTATCCGAATTGATAGTCCGGAAGAATTGTTTGCAACCGTGGTTCATCCGCAAATTGAATTGAAAACTTCGGATGCGCGTTCGGTATTAAAACAAAATGTTTCCCTGAAAAGTGCCATTATGCAATGGGGAAATGTGGGCGGATTAATCGCAGGTTTATACACCAAAGATTACGATTTGATTGGAAGATCGCTTCATGATGAAATCGTTGAACCTTTAAGAAGTGTTTTGATTCCGGGTTTTGATCAAATCAAACAAACGGCATTAGAAAACGGCGCTTTAGGTTCGGGAATCTCAGGTTCTGGTCCGTCGATTTTTGCTTTAAGCAGAGGAAAAAATACCGCAAACCAAATCGCAAAAGCCATGAGCGAGGTTTACGAAAACATGAATTTGCCGTATGAAATTCACGTTTCGAAAATTAATCCGGATGGTGTTAGGATATTGTAAGCTGGAGAGAATTAAAAATTAAAAATTTAGAATTAAAAATTGTTTCTGTCGTTTGTCAGACTGAGCGATTCCGAGGCTTCGGGAGAAGTCCCGCAAAGTATAGCAATAAAGTTTGTCATTTCGAGGAACGAGAAATCTTCACGAGAAGCTCAACAAAGTATAGACACAAAATGTAACCATACAGTTTGTCATTTCGATCCCGAAGCTTCGGGAGAGAAATCTTCACGAGAAGCTCGACAAAGATTGGCGATTTAGTTTGCGGAGTTACTTGCGAAGATTTCTCCTCCGTCGAAATGACAAAAAATGCGCTTAATTAACTAGTAAAATATAAAACAATATTTAAATCACCACAAAGCTTTGCGAACTCTACGTTTTCAAAAGAAACAATTTCCTTGCGCTCTTTGCGGTTAAATAATAACAACCATTGGAATTTAGAATTTTAAAATTTTGGAATTTATGTTTCAGAAATCTAAAATCTAAAGTCTAAAATCTAAAATAAACCATGAAATACTATAGTTTAAACCATAATGCCCCAAAAGTTTCTTTTCAGGAAGCTGTAATACAAGGATTAGCGAGTGATAAAGGATTATATTTCCCCGAAAACATCACCGCTTTAGATCCGTCATTTTTTGATAAAATCGAAAGTTTAAGCCACGAAGAAATCGCTTTTGAAGTGATCAAACAATTTGTAGGCGATGAAATTCCTGCAGAAAAACTAAAAGAAATTATTGCCGATACTTTAGTTTTTGATTTTCCGGTTGTGAAAGTTGAAGAAGGCATTTATTCCTTAGAATTATTTCACGGACCAACAATGGCTTTCAAAGATGTTGGAGCGCGATTTATGTCACGTTGTCTTGGCTATTTCAATAAAGACAAAAAAGACAGTAAAAACACCGTTTTGGTAGCAACTTCGGGAGATACCGGCGGCGCTGTTGCAAGCGGATTTCTGGGTGTTGACGGCGTTGATGTTGTGATTTTATATCCGTCAGGAAAAGTAAGCGATATTCAGGAAAAACAATTGACGACTTTAGGGCAAAATATTAAAGCTCTTGAAGTTGATGGCGTTTTTGATGATTGTCAGGATATGGTAAAAAAAGCGTTTTTGGATGAAACTTTGGCGCATAAAAACCTAACCTCAGCAAACTCTATAAATATTGCACGTTGGCTGCCACAAATGTTCTATTTTTTCTTTGCTTACAAAGCTTTGAAAAGCCAAAACAAACCGTTGGTTTTCTCTTGTCCAAGTGGGAATTTCGGGAATATATGTGCCGGAATTATGGCAAAGAAATTAGGTTTACCAATCGAACATTTTGTAGCTTCTACAAACGTAAATGATACTGTACCAAGATTCTTAGAAAGCGGAAAATACGATCCAAAACCTTCTAAAGCTACAATTTCTAACGCAATGGACGTTGGAAACCCAAGTAACTTTATTAGAATTCAGGAATTATATAATAATGATTTAAAAGCTTTCGAAAAAGACTTTTCTTCTTATAGTTATACTGATGAAGAAACGCTTGTTGCCTTAAAAAACATCTACAAAGTCGACGGTTATATTGCAGAACCACACGGCGCAGTTGGATATTTAGGTTTAAAGAAAGAATTGCAAAAACATGAAAACGCAATTGGTGTTTTCTTAGAAACGGCACATCCTATCAAGTTTCTTGACGTTGTTGAACCTGCTTTAGGAATTACACTTCCGATTCCAGAACAAATTAAAAGTGTTATTAATGAGGAGAAAGTGAGTGTGAAGATTGGGACTTATGAGGAATTGAAAGATTTCTTGGGGTAAACTATTTTTATTAAACAATATTATTAAAACGGCTGAAATTAATTTCAGCCATTTTTTTTTAATGCATTCCAATAAAATTATTTTAAGTTAGCAATAAAAAATATCAAGTACGGAAATCCGTAAAAATTGGCAAGAAAAAATACATATATTTGAAAAGCAAGAAAACAAAATAAACCTTTCTTTTTCTAAATTAATTTAGATACAATTTTTTGTTTCCTCTGCAAATCAGTTATTGAAAAATCAACTTTAAATTATAATATATGGCAAGTGTTAATAGTCCAAATGGTGCAAATACGACGAATGGCAACCCTGATCAGTGTCCTTATTGTCATAACAAAATAACCCCTGTAAATATTTACAGTTTTCACAATCCAAAAACTCGTTTATTGGATGTATTGCAAAAATGTCCAAATGAACAATGCTCGCTGACTTTTATTGCATATTACTCACATATTGGAGGTGCTTCTTTTGTTTATACTGGAAAAACCACACAGGGAAGTTTGATAGGAAAAGTCTTTTCACAAACCATTATTGATATTTCCCTTGCTTTTAATATCATTTATAATCAAGCTTTTACTGCTGAACAACAAGGTTTAGATGAAATATGTGGTGTTGGTTATCGTAAAGCTTTAGAATTTCTAATTAAGGAATATGCAATTAAAAATAACCCCGAAAAGAAAGATGCAATTGAAAAGAAACTCCTTGGTTCTTGTATTGCAGAACATGTCGACGACACAAGAATCAAAGCAGTTGCAAAAAGAGCTGTTTGGTTAGGAAATGATGAAACACATTATATAAAAAAATGGGAAGGAAAAAATCTTGAAGATTTGAAAAAACTAATTGAATTAACTGTTCATTGGATTGAAATGGAAGTATTATCCAAAAGCTTTGAAGAAGAAATGCCTGAATAATCATTCGGATTTGTTAGCTTAATGCAAAGCTTTTGTTTTCAAAAATTCAAATAATAGTCTTAATTAATTAGTACTAGAACATTGACATTAATACAAACATCTTATTTAAAATGAAACAATTAGAATTCTCACATATTTTTGTAATAGAGAGCTTACGTCCAGAAGACGAACTTACAGGCACAAGATTATTTAATCGTGCAATATATCCTGGAATGGTAGATAAGAATTTGGAGTCTAATTGTGATCATATAAATGTGATTTCTAAACAAGATTTTTTTAATGCATTATTGAACATAAAACATAAAATTATCTCAGAAAACATTTCTCCAATAATACATTTAGAAATGCACGGCAGTAAAAATGGACTACAGCTTACAAGTCATGAAAGAATAACTTGGGAAGAATTACAACCAATATTGATTGATTTAAACATATTATGTAAAAACAATTTATTTTTGACTATGGCAACATGTTTTGGTGGATATATTTATAATGCAATATCCCCAAGGCTTCAATCTCCATTTTGGGGCTTTGTTGGGCCTTTTGAAGAAGTTGATGAAGATGAAGTTTTAGCAGACTTTACAAATTTTTACTTTGAATTACTAAATTCTTTAGACTTGAATGCAGCTGAAATAGCTTTACATCGACAAAATGCTCCAAATGCTTCAAAATTCAAATTCCAAAATATTGAATTTGTTTTTAAAAAGGTATACGAAAACTACGAGTTAAAGCACTTAACTCCTGAACGCATTAAAGAGAGACTTCAACAAATAGAGGAAGAATTTAGAAAAGCAGGAGAATATCCTGATTGGACATCAGAGAGAATACATACAGTTGCAAGAAATATTATCGTAGACCAAAATGACAAAATTAAAGAAAACTTAATGACAAAATTCTTTATGCGGGACATCTATCCAGAGCTAAGGAACTAATTAAAATCCCTTTCACCCGCTAACGCGAGCATAGGAATTATGCTATGTAACTTCCATCTTCAGCAATGTTAAGCGAATCAGCTAACACATGGATAAAAGAATCTTTATCATTTTGACTTTCAAACTTACAATTTATTGCTAAACCAAAATATCCATCTTCTATTTCAAAATCAATTTTAGGGCTAAATCCTTTTATAAATTCAGCAACTTTTTTTGTTGCGCTATTTGAACTAGATTGAAAAGCATATTCTATCATGACGTAATTTTTTTGTTAATACATATAACAAAAATAGTAATTATTTATTAAATGAAAATTATTAATAATTTTTAACTATCAAAAAAAAAAAGAAGCTTAAAAATTTTGAAAACTTGAAAAACGTAGATAAATAAGTGAATAGCCATAACATAACAGCCCCTGTTAGCGTGAGTGTCCCGCTCATGAACACAAAGTTGAACATAAATAAAAAAAAGAGACCTCATCAAAGGTCTCTTCTCATTTTAATATATATTCAAAAAACATTATTTCCCGTTCAATAACTTCTCCAAATACTCAACTTTATCTTTTTCAGCTTGCACCAAACGTTCGTAAAGTTCTACAACTTTATCTAAAGGATTAAAAGTGCAATTAAAATTACCTGTCGTAGTCGAAAGCGTACCATTATCTTGAATGGTATTTCCAATAATATTAAAAACCGCTTCTTCCGAAAAGCTCTTAATTGCTTCAGCAGAAACTCCAAGAACTTTTGCTATCTCAATTAATCTTTGTTCGTCTACAGTTTCACTGTTTTCAATAGCCGAAATCGTCTGCTGACTTATTCCTAAAGCCTGCGCCAGAGCTTCCTGTTTCATATCTTTAAGCTCTCTGATACGGCTTATATTTCTGCCGATATGTTTTGGTTTTATTGCTGTACTCATAATTCAAAGATATTTAAAATTCTTAGACGAAAATAAGTTTAAGTAAAAAACAAACTGTTTTTGTAAGATACGCTTTTCATAATTTATATAAATTGACAAATTCGGCTTTAGCCAAAAAATACCAAAGATTCGGCTAAAATTATTTCCTAATGTAATTCTGTTTCTTCAGCTAAAGCTCAATGTCATTAAGTTAAGCTTTAAAGAGTAAATTTATTACAAATTAAATCCGTTTTTATCCGCGTTTTTACGGAGTAAATCTGTTTTATCCGCGTCAAAATTAGCCGCTGATTTTACCGATTCGCTAAAGCGAAAACGCTGATAAAAACGGATTTTTCTATATTTTTTTAACCAAATTACTACAAATTAAGACAGATAATATTCCTTAAATATTATTGCATCTTTTACGGCTTCCCGTAAAAAAATAATGGAAATAAAATCGACATTTGTCTACAATAAATCAAGGTTGAGAATTACTCAGAAATCAAAATAAACCAAAATCCAAAAACTACAAATGAAGAAAATTATTCTAAAAACACTTCTCGCTTTTACTGCGCTATTATTTGTTAATTGCCAAAGTAACGACGATTCTACTAAAACAGAAGCGATTGATCCGAGATTGCCAAATCAGGAAGTTTTTAAACCAGCGATACAATTAGTTCCAAAAAAACAAACTGCAAAAAGTACTGGAAAATTAGCTCCGACAACTAAACATCTTGTTAAAATGTATAGTTTTAGATTGGCAAAAGATCAGGCAGGAAATGAAACTCAAACTAACATTACTGATAATCGTTATACATATGATTCAAAAGGTCGCTTGAATTCAGTTGATAGATATAAAAATAACGAATTATATAAAAACATCACAAAATTTAATTTTAATGATGCAAATCAGGTTACAAGCACTTATTATGCTGATATTGTAGCAGAAATTAATAGCGGAGGTTTTATTTCGAAAGTGACTTCTCCTGACGGAACTGTAACTGATATTTTCTATGATGAAATTGGACGTGATATCAAAGAAGTTGCAAACGGAACTTATATTCAGGAAATTGAAACATTGGAAGATAACGGTGAAATCACTTATACTGAAGTTGAAAATCCGTTAACGGCAACTTACATCTATACTTATGAAGGGAATAAAGTATACGTTAATATCGTTCAGACTGAAAAGAATTTTGGAACTCTAAAACCGGGAACTACAACTAGCGAATATGAGTATAAAGACAAGATCACAAACATAACTTATGAGCTTACAGTAGATTATACTAAAGCGGGAATTTATTCTAGTGAACCAATCTTTAGATGTTATATTTATGATTGGATGCATATTATCGATTGGAAAATCAAAGCGGTATCTAATGGTGAAACTGAATATGAGCAAAGATACGATTACGAATATGTTTATGACGCCGATGGTTATCTAACCGAATCAAAACGTACAACAACTAATATCGCTAATCCGCTTGCTCCTCCATATGTATTAAAAACTTTATATACATACGAATAACAAATCATGCAAAAAGCTACAAACTCAAAACTTGTAGCTTTTTGTATATTTCAATTTATTATGTTTGACTAGTCCTTTTGAAAAAAACTAAGCATGATTTTTTACATTTTTGTTGCACTTTTATCATTAATTCTTATTTTTCTTCTTTGCAATAAAAGAATCCAATCTTCAATTGAATATGTAAAAAAACAAAGAGCAATTGAATTTAAAAAAAGAACCAATTTAGATTTATATACATTAACGAGATTATCAGCTCCTGCTCCATTTAATTGGGGTTTAGAAACATTCTTATTCAAAAGAAATGTTTTTTATTTTGATAATGATAATCTCTATATTACAAAATCAAATGATCCTGTGACTAAATATCCACTTTCAATAATTACGGAAGTAAGAAGAACTAATGTTATGATCAATGATAGAAGAGTTTGGAAAATAATCATCAATAATTCTGGGAAACAAATTATTTATAAGATAAGAAGTTATCGCAATTTTGGTGTTTTTTTAGAGAAAATAAAAGAAAATCCAAATGCAAGTGTAGATGATCAATACATTTGGGGAATATTTGAATAAGAATTAATTTTTAAGTAAATTATGAAAACAACCTCGATACTAATTCTATTCCTTTTTATAATTATCTCTTGCGCGCCAAAAGATACACCAACTTGTCACTATAAAATTAAAATAAAGAATAATACCAATAAAATACTTTTTATAGGTAAGCCATCAGATAATTCTATTTCTATTTTGGATATTAGAGAACATCCTATCGAAGAATCAGTAAAAGCATTTGCAGGTAATAATGGAAATGAAATAGGATCAATTCATTTTATAGGAAGCGGCAAACCAATGTGCGTTGAAAATATTCTTAGCAAAAAAGACACAATGCGCATTTTTTTATGTGATTCGGTTGCAATTGCTAATAAAAAATGGAATGAAGTCAGAGAGAAACATCTTGTGGCTAAAAGTTATAAAATCACTTTAGAAGAATTGCAAAAAACTAATTTTACAATAGAATATAATGGCAAATAATTACCAGAACTAAAAACATATATTTACCAAAAAATGAAACACAAGTTCCCTTTTCTTCCTATTACCTTACTCCTATTTTTTGTATCAAATCAAACTATTTTTGCTCAAAAAGATAATTATAGCGCCAAAATAGACAGTTTGATTAAAACAAGTTCGGTTCGACCTTTTAACGGAGCTATTCTGGTATCTCAAAAAGAAAAAATCAAATATTCTAAAGCTTACGGTTATTCAGATTTCACAAAGAAAACACCTTTGAAACTAGATGATCCTTTTGTCATTTTATCAAATAGCAAGCAAATTACCGCTGTTTTAATTCTTCAGGAAGTCGAAAAAGGGAAAATAGTTTTAATTACTCCTATAAAGAAATATTTACCAAACTTAAAACAACCCTGGACAAGTACTGTAACTGTCGAAAATTTGTTAAATCATACTTCGGGGATTGCTGATCTTGACAAACCAACGATTTTTCCTGCCGGAACTCAATTTAAATACTCTGATTTAAATTATATTTTATTGGCACAAATTATAGAAAGGGTAACTAACAAAACTTACGAAAATGTTGTAACCGAATTGTTCAAAAAGAACAATATGAGAGATAGTTTTTTTCCGAATGACTCTAACAAAGATGAAGTTGTAAACGGTCGCCAATTTTCAAAAGACAATACAACCAAAGAAATAAAAGGTGTTATTGTTCCCCGAGAAAGAATTCCTGCTGCAGGACTTGTCAGCACGGTTGAAGATTTAGCTATTTGGAACAATTTATTGCATAATGCCAAACTTTTGAACGTAGGAACTTATGGCAGAATGACTTCTTATACGATCACAAATCAACATTCGGTTTTTGGCGATAAAGAAATTGGTTATGGATATGGAATCCGAATAAACGATGAATCAAAAATCAAAGAATTTGGTCATACCGGAATTGTGCCCGACCAAGGATTTACATCGGTAAATTTATATTATCCAAAAACTCAAACAAGCATCATTATTCTGGAAAACCAAGCTTTTGACAATTTAGATATCTCTTATTATTTTGAATCCGAAATAAGAAAGATTGTATTGAATAGTGGATTGTTGGATTAAAATTAATTTGTTGAAGAACATCAAACAATGAACAGAAAATACAATTTTGAAAAATTTGAATTAGTTAAAAGTTTACTGAGAATTGCATCAAAGTTTTTAATTTTAATTCTCTCGTTTGCCATAATTATTACTCTATTTGCCGGCGCGATGGAAAGTTTCTTTATAAATTATTTCATCGTTTTTTTATCGCTTTTCATTTTGTTTTTATCCGGTTTAACTTTATTAGTTATTTCGTTTTGTTATAAATTAAAGAAAGAAAAAGTCTTCTATAATATTAAAAAAGAGCTAATTCTTTTTCTGATATCACTTGCAAGTCTGCTGATTTTAAGCGCAATTATAAATTTTAAAATGTAAATTAATATTTTCTTTTTATTACAAAATCAAATTAGCTTTTTGTAAGCATAATCATTATGTTTGGTAACGTAAAAACTACTTATGAAGAGACGAAATTTTATTAAATCAACATTGCTTTTTGTTACTTCTGTACAAATGTTTCCTAATACGATATTGAGCTTTGCAACAGAAGTTCATAGTAATTTCAAATACATTTACACCAATTCTAAGCTTAAAAATCAGTTCTTTTTGTTTTTGAAAAACGTCTTTAATTTATATCCGGAAACTGAATTCCATAAATTAATTTACGACAATACCATTTCAAAAACTACAGATAAAGAAATTTATATTGCAACACAATCAAAACTAGACGACATTACGCCTATTTTGTCAGGTCTTCGGTATCAACTTCCGGCTTTGATGCATCAAAAAAATGAAATGTCTGTAGAAACCGTTGCTTTACTTGGCGAAGGAACTTCTTATAATGGTTATCTAGAAATTGGTTCTTCGGGCAGATATCTGGATTATCTTGAAGAAAGTATTTCCATTAAAGGAAAAAGATATTATGCTGATGGTCGAAAACCAAAATATTCTTTTACCGAAATGGTCGAGCGCGGTCAAATTGCCGTTGGAGCAGAATATATTCAGTTTACTAATTACGAAACTAAATTTGCAGATCATGTACCCAAAAATAGTTTAGATCTTGTCACGGTATATATAGGTTTTCATCATTGTCCAATAGATTTACGCACGCAATACATTTCGTCTATCAGAGATACAATGCGAGTTGGCGGAAAACTTATTTTAAGAGATCATAATTGCGATACCGAAGATCAAAAAGTCTTAGTCGCACTTGCGCATGATGTTTTTAATCTGGGTGTAAATGAAACTTGGGAATACAATGCCAAAGAGGTCAGAAACTTTTATTCGTTAGACTTTATTTGTGATTTTGTAGAAAAAATTGGATTCAAATTCACTAAAAAAACATTGTATCAAAAAGGAGATCCTACCAAAAATGCTTTGATGGTTTTCACAAAAATCTAATTATTTTTCTACACATTTTTATGAAGAAAATCTATCGCTTTATTCTATTTATAGTTACTTATTTGCTAAAAATAATAAAACTGATTTGGTCAGGAATTAAAAGCGCTATTCGGTTTATTAATAGAAAAAAGCGCAGAGCAATTCCGTTTTATGGTTTTCTATTATTTGTTTTATACATTTTCTTACTGATACAATTTTCAGGAGATTCAAAATTCAATACCGTTATTGAGGATAAAACGCTGAATGATATTACCCAAATAAATCCAATTCAGGCTAATAAAATTATAAGACCAAAAACGGAAAATGAAATTATCGATGCTATAAAAAATACAACAGGACCAATTTCTATAGGCGGAGGAAAATACAGTATGGGCGGACAAACTGCTTTTGAAAACAGTTTGCATATCGATATGAGATCTTTCAATAAAATTGTAAAGATTGATACAACCAAAAAGCAAATTACGGTTCAAGCAGGAATTCGCTGGAGAGACATTCAAAAAGTAATCGATCCGTTGAATTTATCGATAAAAATAATGCAAACCTACTCTAATTTTACCGTTGGCGGCGCTATATCAGTGAATTGCCACGGAAGATATATTGGTCATGGTCCAATTATTTCATCGGTTTTAGAATTAAAAATAATTACTGCAAAAGGTGATATTATAATTGCCAATCGAGAAGTAAATCAAGAGGTTTTTAATGCTGCAATTGGCGGTTATGGCGGAATTGGTGTTATTGCCGAAGCTACTTTGCAATTGGTTGATAATGAAAAAGTAGAACGTTTTCATCAAGTAATGGATATTGAAGATTATAAAGCCTATTTCGATAAAAACATTCGGAATAATACCAATGTTGTTTTTCAAAATGGTAATTTATATCCGCCGAAATACGATAAAATAATGAGTATTTCCTGGGAAAAAACTACAAAACCATTAACAGATACAGAACGATTAATACCCGAAGATGAAAATTATTTACTGGAATCAAGAGTTTCGGGAATGGTTTCCTGGGGAAATTCAGGAAAATGGATTCGGGAATATACGATTGATCCATTGTTTTATTTTCCGGAAATAGTACGATGGAGAAATAAGGAAGCTAGTTATGATGTTAAGGAATTGGAACCTGCTTCTCGCGAAAAGGAAACATATGTTTTGCAAGAATATTTTATTCCGGTTGAAAACATAAAATCATTTATCCCGAAAATGAGTGCCATTTTTCAAAATAATAAGGTAAATGTCATCAATGTTTCCCTAAGACATGCTTTGCCGGATCATGAAAGTTATCTTTCGTGGGCAAACAAAGAGGTTTTTGCCTTTGTAATTTATTATAAGCAAGGAACAAATCAGGAAGCAAAAGACGAAGTAAAGAAATGGACTCTTGAAATGACTGACGCAATTTTGAGCGAAAACGGAACCTGGTACCTTCCTTATCAGCCTCATGCAACTATTGAACAGTTTCAAAAAGGATATCCAAATAGTGCTAAATATTTCGAAATAAAAAACAAACTCGATCCGGATCAACGCTTTACAAATAAATTACTGGACAAATATAATCCTTATGCCAAAAACAATTTGTCGGTCGAAAAAAAGAAAATAAAAGATTATTTCCGAGCCGAAGAACAAACAATTCTCACGGTTCCGGAATGGTATTTAGTTTATAACCCGAAAGAATATGCTGATTATCTAAAAAGCGGTAAAAACCCGTCTGATTTTCCATTCTATAAATCAATTGATGAATATTGGAAACTTTATGATCGTTCGCTGAAATTAACTTCAAAAGCATATCCAGAAAACAGTGAATACAAAACAATGTTGCAAGTCATTGGCGCAAGTATGACAATGGAATATGGCGCAAAAATTATCTATGAAAATACAACGGGACGTTTCTTTTCGTTATTTGCCGAAAAACAAATATCAAAACAAGAACAAACAATAATTGAAGCTCAAAGCGCTTACAGTGATTTTATATATCAAACTGCTTGGTATGAATTTAATTTTCTTGATTGGATTAAAAAAGTGTGGAATGTCTCTGATAATTCGAATTGCAGTACTTTAAGAAAATGGGAAAGAACATTACTTTTTACATTTGAGTTTTCGTTTAAAGCTTTTTATTCGCAACTTATTCAATGGGCTGCGCAATCAACATACGAAACGCCTTCGAATCTTATCTATTTAATAGTTTCAAATACTGACGCCATTAAAGAAAATAAAGACTTGAAAATCATTAAAAAAGGAAACGATAAAATGATTATTGCCGTGACGCGATGGGGAGCTTTTACAACTGAAATGATTAAACTTTCGAATCAGGATGTGAAAATTTATGAAATTTCCGGAAATGATGAAATTGCAGTTTCTACAATAATGGACAATTCGAAAAATATAAATCTCGCAAATACAAAATTATTGTATCAATCAGGAATTGTTACAGATGACAAACTAAAAAGAAATGTTTATTTTTTGCCTGTCGATAAATTATTGCCTTTTATAAAAAAAGCCAAAAACGAAAGCGTTACGATCGAACACGTTTATGATTATTAAAATAATTTAAAACTATAGAGAAATTTTTTCTGATAATATTGATCATTCAAATGCTATGTTATGGATTGGTTGATCATTTTAAAATCAAATATGGTCGTCTCATAATTCTATCAATATTTCTATTACTTTTTTTAATTGTCTTTCCTATTTATTTTCGGGTTGATGATGAACCTAAAGATTCTTTATATTGCTTTTATAATGCATTTGCTTACTTTGAAATTTATTGGAATATTGGAATAACTGTTGTTTTGTTGACTCATTTTACTTATTGTTATTTACTTAATCGAAAAGCAAGAAAATAATTAAACCATTTTGGCTAAAGCCATTCCGCAAATAGTATATTTAACTCCTCCAGCTAAAGCAGGAGGCAATTCAAACTTCAAAATTATAACTATAGAACTATGCTAAAAAAAATCATTTTCTTGTCACTAATCATCTTGACATCTTGTCGGGATAATGAAACTACTCAAAGAAATTCTGAGGAACCAAAAGCATTCGAAGAAAAAAGTATTGATATCGGAAGATTTAGAAAAGGTAATGATTTAGTCGAAGATTTATATCAGGAACTTGTAGACAAATCTCCAGAATTGACATCTTTAGAAAATGAGTTAAGTCAGTTAAATAAGAGAGATACAGTAAACATTTTTTATAATTATAATCAAAAATCTAATGATTACTACAGAGACGCAAAAAACCAAATAAATAATATAACGGATAGCGTAATGAAACAGAAGATTTTAAATTTAATTACGAAAAGTAACGATAAATATGTCTCTCAAAAAGCTGATCTGAAAAATTTAATGAATACTATCAATGAAAAACGAAACGAGATAAATAATTATCATAGTGCTTTGAAAATTATTCTAACGATTCCGCTTATTGAGCAATATCAAAAGCAACATTTACCAAATAAAGCTCCTTATGAAAAAGTAATTAAAAAAGAAGACCTATTATTTGAAAAAATAAAAAACATTACTCCAAAATATTAATTGGAAAGAAATATTATTACCATGATTACAAAAGCAACATTACAAGACATTCCGGCATTAAACCTATTAATCAACTCCGCTTACAGAGGTGAAACTTCTAAAAAAGGCTGGACTACAGAAGCCAATTTATTGGAAGGAAAAAGAACAAACGAAGAAGAATTGACAGAAACGATTCTGGATCCTAAAAATACTATTCTAAAATACACCGAAAATAATCAGATTATTGGGTCGGTTTTATTGGTAGAGAAAGAACATCAATTGTATTTGGGAATGCTAACTGTTTCTCCTGAATTACAAAATAGCGGAATTGGCAAAAAAATGTTGGCTGAAGCCGAAAATCATGCTAAATCTTTAGGATTGTCAAGTATTATTATGACCGTAATTTCGGTTCGCGAGGAACTTATTGCGTGGTACAAACGTCACGGTTATGTTGATACTGGTAAAAGGGAAGCTTTTCCTGAAAGTGAAATTCATGTTACGATTTCTGAAAAACCTTTGGAGTTTATTTATTTTGAAAAGAAAATTTAAGCGTTTAGAAAGCAATCCGTTTTACTTTTGATTTCTTATTAAAAATAAAAAAATGAACATAAACCTTTTCCCTAAAAAAGATTGTAAAGCTTCTATTTGGAGTGGCGGATTGACATATGAATATATGATATATCCGAAAACAGCAAACTATGCCGATAGAGATTTTGTATTCAGAATAAGCAGCGCTACAATAGAGGAAGTACCTTCTAAGTTTACCAAATTTAAAGGCTTTTACCGATATTTGGTTATGCTTGATAACTCCTTACATATTGAAATTAACAAAGAAAAAAAGATATATGAGAAATATGAAATCATGGAATTTAATTCGGATGATGAAGTAACTTCTTATACAAAAGGCATTGATTTTAATTGGATGGTTTCTGAAAAAATACGCCATCACAAATTGAAAATAACGAATATAAATCAAAATTATAATGCTGAAATAATAGTTCTATTTTCTTTAGATACAACAACTATTACAGTTAATGAGAAACAATACGATCTGGAACCTTATGATTTATTAGTCATTGAAAACCCAGAAAAAGAAAATGTAATGCTCCATTTTTCTACTGAATGTCTCACTGGAATATTAGATTTTTAATTAGATTAGACACGAGACTATCTAAAATATTTAATAAATGAAAAGAAATACAATTTTAGGTTTTGTACTATTTATTCTTTTTTCCTGTACCAATCACAAGAACGAAATTAAAAATGTCACACCAAATAAAGTGACTAAATCTGAACATAAAAAAACTACTGAACCTGAAAACATTTCGAAACTGGTTAAATCAGAAATAGAACCTTATGATTTTGATACAATTTTAAAAAATGGTTATCATTTATCTTATCGTGTTTACAAAGACAATGTTGAAGGTGATTCTTTGCAAAGTTTAACTTTGGTCAAAGGAAATCGTGACATTAAAACACTTAGCGAAACCAGCTATCCAATGCTTCATAAAAACCTTGGACATATTGCAGCTGATTTTGGAGATTCCTTTCTTTTTGTACAATCGTATGGTTCCGGAAATCCTGATGAAATGCAATTAATAAAAAAAGAAAATGGTATATCGCTAAAAGAAGGAGTTATAGTTGATTTAAAAGAAGATCAAAAAGTGCTGCTCTATATTGAAAACCTTCATGAGGCAAATGAAGAACTTAGATTATTAGATCTAAAAAACAATACTGAAAAACTTATTACAGATTTTAATAATTTGTCATGCACGAATGCTGGAGGCTTACGAAATTGTGTAAAAATTGATACTGTAACACAAAAGGAAATAGTTATAAAAACAGATTCTGAAGAAGATCATATTTTAAAAAGATACACTCGTTAATCGAATTAACATTTTGCCACGAAAGCAAAAAGCGCGCAAGTTTTTTTAATCTCACAAAGTCGTAGAGTCGCAAAGAAAAATAAAACTTTGCGTCTTCGCGACTTTGCGAGATTTTTTAATCATAGCCAAGACGCACTGCTGTGCGCCTCTACAGAAAAACCTTTGTCGCTTTGTACCTCAGCACCTTTTCCACTCAGCACCTTTTCCACTCAGCACCTTTTCCACTCAGCACCTTTTCTTAATCTTTGACAAAAACTCATGTGAAACACCTAAATAAGATGATAAATTCCTGTTATTGATCTTATCGGCTTTTTGCGAATATCTCTCGATAAACTCCAAATATCTCTGTTTCGAAGTTTTGTTTAATACATCCAAAAGCCGCTGCTGAATGGCAATGTTAGCTCTTTCGACCATAAGAATATGAAACTGAATTAGCTTTGGCACTTGTTCAAACAAGAGCACTTTATTGGCTTTGCTTATCACTAAAATCTCGCTGTCTTCAATTGCCTTGATGTTGTAGGTTGTAGGCTTTTGATGATAGAAACTTTCGAGATCGCACATCCATTCATTTTCGAAAGAGAAAAAAATAACACTTTCGTTTCCATTATCATTCAAAATGTAGGTTTTGAATGATCCTTTCAAAATAAATCCTTCATATGAACTATTTGAATCCTGAATCTGCAGGAACTCATTCTTTTTGAGCTTTATAAACTCCGTTTTCTCAACTACTAGTTTCCATTCTTCGTCAGTTAGTGGTATTTTACGTTCAATATTTAATCTTAGGGCTTTGTACATGTTTTTTATTTTATTCTTACTCAGGGGCGTAAGTAGGTGAATGAATCAAAAATAATGTAATCGATTGCGCAAAAATATAATATTTTGTAATGTAATTGGTGTTAAAAATACAATTAATAGTAAAATATTTTCAAAACATTGAACTTGTTCAACTTTTTTAATACTATTTATAAGCAGATTTGCACTGTTAATAATTTATACCCAAACTTAATATTATGAAATCCAAATCTACAATTTCAGTGTTTTTATTGACACTAATTTTCGGTTTTACAGCTTGTAACACTGAAGAAATTGCAACTCCTGAAAACAATCAGAACGCAATTATCGAAACTTCAACAACTCCTCAAAGCGGCTTAACTGCAAAAGTTGGGAACTGCGCTCAGGTTCCAGGTTGGGCATCTCAAAACGGGAGTACAACCGGTGGTGGAACTTCACCAGAAACCGTCGTAAACACTTACGCACTACTTAAATCGGCTATAGAAAATAGTGCCGTAAAAGTGATTAAAGTAACTGGTACAATTACCGTTACAACAAGATTATCATTACAAGATCAAAGCGGAAAAACCATTTATGGAGCAAGTGGAGCAAAACTTGTTTCGACAAACCAGACTAAAGATGGTTCCGGTATTATCAACATCAAAAGATGTACGAATTTAATCATCAGAAATTTAATTTTTGAAGGTCCTGGTGCTTATGATACTGATGGTTGGGACAATGCAATTCTTGACGATTGCCAAAACGTATGGGTTGATCACTGCGAATTTAGAGACGGTGTTGACGGAAACTTTGACATCAAAAACAAATCAGATTATGTGACGGTTTCTTATTGTAAATTCGGTTATTTGAAAGCGCCAAAAGCTGGAGGTCCAGGAGGTTCAGACGATCACAGATATTCAAACTTAATTGGTTCAAGCGACGGAGCAACTGCCGATCGTGGAAAATTGAGAATTACTTTTGCTCGTTGCTGGTGGGCTCAAGGCTGTAAAGAAAGAATGCCAAGAGTTCGTTTTGGAAAAGTACATTTAATCAACAATTATTTTAATAGTACTGTAAGTAATAAATGTATCGCAGCTGGTTTTGAAGCTAGTCTTCGTGTAGAAAACAATGTATTTGAGGGTGTGAAAACTCCAATAGATTTAATGACTGGTTATACTGCCGTTACCGCAGTTGGAAACTCATTTGTAAATACTACAGGAAATACCGCAGGAAGCAACACTGCTTTTACTCCACCCTATTCTATCGTAACGCTTGCTGCTTCTGCTGTTAAAGCTGATGTTACTGGTGGAGCCGGTGCAACATTTACAGGTAATACCTGCGGATCGTTTTAATAAAAATTGAGTTAGTTTTTTTTTTATTTAAACCATATAAGTTATTTAAGTTAATTTAAGTCTTGTGACTTATGATTTCTTGAATTACTTATATGGTTATTTTTAATCTCGCAAAGTCGCGGAGTCGCCAAGAAAAATAAAACTTTGCGACTCCGCGACTTTGCGAAATTTTTAAATTGTTAGGTTAGACGCACTGCTGTGCGCCTCTACGGAAAAACTTTGTCCCTTTGCACCTTCCTTAAAGCTGTCCGCCTCTACAGAAAAACCTTAGAACCTTTGTAACTTAGAACCTCAGAACCTTCCTCTAAAGCACTAATTCTTCAAACAATCTCTGAATCGTTTTTTCTAAATCCTGAGACAATCCTGAATGTGGTCTTGAAGTCTGAATTGCTGAACTTCTAATCGCTGTTAACCAACGGAAACGTTCCGGAATTTCCATTGCTCCAATTGGACCGCCATCTTTAGCTCCGTTTGCGATTTTTTCTAATGCGGTTATATTGCAATGCAATTGCTCGATATCAAAATCGTTTGATAATGCTTCGATTTTTGTATCGTTTATGTGGTGTAATACTTTTATAAATTTAGCTTTTTTGCAAAATAAAATGATTCCGATATTTAGGAATTCTTCGCGCTCCACTCTTGGTACTACGCGAATTACGGCATACTCATATAAGTGACTATCTTGCATTTTGGGCTTGATTTACAAAGATTTCTGAATTGTTTAATCTCGTTTGTAGAAACTGTAAGTATACGTTTCGCAAAGCTTCGGGTGTTTCATCAGTGTCTTCCCATTGCAGCCATTCTTCCGGAATTGTATTTACAATATCTACCAGAATTTCTGGTGTTAATAGCGCTTTATATTCGGCGTCAACTTCTTTTAAAAGTGAAGCTTGTGGCAATAAAACGTGGTCTTTTATCAATGCAAACGGACTCTTGGCGTGTTGTTCCCAATTGTTCCAGGAATGATGAAAATACAAACACGCGCCATGATCAATCAGCCATAATTCTTTGTGCCAAATCAACATATTGGTGTTTCTAAACGTACGGTCTACATTGGTAATATAAGCGTCAAGCCAAACAATTTGCGATGCTAATTTGGCATCAACTGTCGTTACAACGGGATCGAATGTAATGGCGCCCGACAAAAAATGAAGTGCCAGATTTAATCCCTGACTTCCTTGTAGTAAATCCTGAATTTCTTCGTCGCCTTCGCTTCTTCCAAAGGCTTCGTCAAGATGAGCAAAAACCAATTCCGGCAATTGCAATTTTAAAGCTTTGGCAATTTGTCCCCCAACTAATTCGGCGATTAGGGCTTTTACGCCGTGACCGGCTCCTTTGAATTTCAGGACGTATTTAAAATCGTCATCGGCTTCTGCCAAAGCGGGTAAAGAACCGCCTTCGCGTAATGGCGTGATGTAACGGGTGACATTTACCGTTCTTAGATCGAAATTGTTTTTCATAAGCAGTATTTACTGGAATACAAACTTACTAATTTAGATTGTTAGATTTTTAGACTAGCTTAGACTTCTTAGATTTTTGTTTGTTTAGCTGTCATGCAGATAGCTGGGAGCAAAGTTTATGTTGTGGGAGGATTGTAACAAAGTACGCGGATAAAACGGATTCGCTAAAGCGAAGACGCAGATTGACGCGGATTTTTTTATTATTTGTGTGTTTTTTATTTCGCCAAAATGACAAAAACTTTGCGACCCTTTGCGTATCCCTTTGCGAACTTTGCGGTTAAATTACGCCCCAACAAAACTTGAAACTCAAGAAACTTTTTCTAATTCTAAAAAAGCTTTTCCAAGATTCTCAATAATATCTGAGGCTATAAACGATTGATACCCTGTTTGTGGTAAAGCAATATCTGCGGTTAGTCCGTGGAGAAAGACGCCTAGTTTTGCGGCATATTTGGGTTCATAGCCTTGAGCCAGAAAACTTGTGATGATTCCGGTTAGGGTGTCGCCGCTTCCTGCGGTTGCGAGTGCAGCGTTTCCCGTCGTGTTTTCGTAGATTTCATTTCTAATTATAATGTATGTTGGCGCGCCTTTCATCACGATTATGACTTTGTATTTTTCTGAAAAGGCAATTGTTTTTTGAAACTTTTCTGAATCTGAATTCCACTTTCCTATTAGGCGTTCGAGTTCTTTTGGATGTGGTGTCAGAATTGTGTTTTCGGGAACTAATTCGAGCCAGGATAGGTTTTGGGATAATATATTCAAGGCATCAGCATCGAGAACTAATGGTGTATTGTTGATTCTTAAAAATTCGAATAGTGCTTTTTGTGTGCCTAACTCCTGCCCTATTCCGGGACCGATTCCGATTGCTTGTGGCGTTAACGGAAGATGAATATTAGTGATAAAATTGGCGTTTTCATCGGTTACAACCATGACTTCGGGGATTGAAATTTGAAGGATTTGATAACCACATTTTGGTGTAAAAGTCGTTACGAGTCCGCAGCCTGATTTTAAGCAGGATTTTGAGGCTAAAACGGCTGCTCCAATTTTGCCGTAGCTTCCGGCAATAATCACAGCGTGTCCCTGAATTCCTTTGTGTGTTAGAGGATTTACGGGTTTATAGTATTTTAGAATATCTTCTTTTGTGATTAGAAACGGATCTTTCATTGGATTTTATATCTATTGTATTGATGATTTTTGGGATTGATGTTATTTATGACGCGGATGAAACGGATTTACTTCGTAAAGACGCGGATAAAAACTGATTTTTAAATAACGGATTCTTTTATATTTTGTGTTCTGATTGCTGTTTTTATGACGCGGATGAAACGGATTTACTTTGTAAAGACACGGATGAAAACGTATTTTTTAATTATTGGAATCTTTTATGTTTTGTGTTCAGATTGCTGTTTTTGTGACGCGGATGAAACGGATTTACTTCGTAAAGACGCGGATGAAAACGTATTTTTTAATTATTGGAATCTTTTATGTTTTGTGTTCAGATTGCTGTTTTTGTGACGCGGATGAAACGGATTTACTTCGTAAAGACGCGGATAAAAACTGATTTTTAATTAATGATTTTCTTTGTTTTGTGTTGATTTTAATACTCAATTTAGGTTCTTAAAGTTACGTAAAAAATAAAGATCAAAATGGTTCTCGTTATCCTAGAGTTTTAGCCCTGATAGTAGCGGCATCCTTTTTGTTTTTTCTTTAAAAACAAAAAGATATAGCGAATAGCAGGAAATAGCTCCTAATCTTTACGAAATTTATAATTTAGAGTGCATCATTTTGATATTTTTTGAATAAATTTGCGACACAATTTTTTAAAACAACACAATGAAAAACACTGCGCTTACGCACATACACGAGGGTTTGGGAGCGAAAATGCTACCTTTTGCCGGTTACAATATGCCTATTACATACGAAGGGGTAAATGCTGAACATGAAACGGTTCGAAACAGTGTGGGGGTCTTTGACGTTTCGCATATGGGAGAATTTTTGTTGACTGGACCAAATGCTTTGGCTTTGATTCAGAAGGTGACTTCAAATGATGCATCGACTTTAACGATTGGAAGAGCGCAATATTCTTGCTTGCCTAACAATGAAGGCGGAATCGTGGATGATTTGATTGTGTATAAAATGAAAGAGGAACAGTATTTACTGGTTGTAAATGCTTCGAATATCGATAAAGACTGGAACTGGATTTCTTCGCACAATGATTTGGGTGTTGACATGAAAAACCTTTCGGATGATTATTCGTTATTGGCAATTCAAGGACCAAAAGCTGTTGAGGCAATGCAGGCTTTATCGTCTATCGATTTGGCTGCAATACCTTATTATCATTTTGAAGTTGGTGATTTTGCAGGAATCGAACATGTAATCATCTCGGCTACAGGATATACTGGTTCTGGAGGTTTTGAGATTTATTGCAAAAACAGTGAGGCTGAACAAGTTTGGAATAAGGTTTTTGAAGCTGGTGCTGCTTTCGGAATTAAACCTATTGGTTTGGCTGCGCGTGATACTTTGCGTCTTGAAATGGGTTTCTGTTTGTACGGAAATGATATTAATGATACTACTTCTCCGCTTGAAGCAGGATTGGGATGGATTACTAAATTCACCAAAGACTTTACCAATTCTGAGAGTTTGAAAAAACAAAAAGAAGCTGGTGTTACTAAAAAATTAGTTGCTTTTGAAATGCAGGAACGTGCGGTACCAAGACACGATTATGAAATTGTTGATGCTTCTGGTGAAGTAATTGGTATTGTAACTTCTGGAACTATGTCACCTTCTATGAATAAAGGGATTGGTTTAGGATATGTTACGGTAAATAATAGTGCTGTTGACAGTGATATCTTTATCAGAATTAGAAAAAATGATGTTGCTGCAAAAGTGGTTAAATTGCCTTTTTACAAAAAATAGTTTTTAACTCTATATAGTTTAAGAATGCGTTACTCAAAAAGTAACGCATTTTTTTTTGCCACGACCCGAGCGATAGCGAACAGGCGAAGCAATTCATGAATTATTGTTTTTCATCAACTTACAATAATTCGTGAATTCTTGGCTTTTTATCTGGTTTTATATTTTAAAAACTTAATTTGAATGTGTTAAAATAAATTGCTTTGCTGTAAGAAATTTTAGAAAATAATATAACCTTTTCTGAAAAATTAAATGTAACTTTAGTCTAAACGATAGATTTTCTATTTATGAAAAAAATTTGGCTGGTATTTTTATTGACTACTACTGTTCTATTTAGTCAAAATAGCGCTGAAACGTGCGAATTGGTAAACAAAATAAATGCGCTTATTCAGGCAGAACATATTAGACCAAAACCTGTGGACGATAGTTTGTCTATTTATGTTTTTGATAATCTAATCAATGGTTTAGATCCTTCAAGAAACATTTTTTACAAGACTGAATACGACGAAATGGCGGATAAATACCGACTGAATTTGGACGATTTAATCTTAAGTGACGATTGTAGTTTTCTGGCTGATATTACAGATAAATATAAAACCGGTCTTTTGAGAACGAAAGCTGTTTTAGAAAAAATTCAAGCTGGCCCAATTGATTATTCTAAGAAAGATACAATTCGATTTTATAAAAAATCATTTCCGTTTTATCTCAAAAAAGAAGATTTAGAGAAGGTTTGGCTTAAAAAACTTCGTTATCAAATTTTGGATGAAATCTCGGAAACGAGTGAAAATCTGGATTCGATTAAAGCCAATTTTAAATCAATTGAACTTACTGCCAGAAAAATGATTCTGACAAATGAAATCTGCAGAATTAATACGCTTCTGGAAACTAAACTGAAACAAGAAGAGAATTTCTACAATTTTTTCTGTACTTATTTTGATCCGCATACGGCTTATTTTAGTGATGATTCTAAAACGAGTTTTGTAGCATCATTGTCTAAAGAGCATTTGTCACTGGGAATGACGGTGAATCTAAACGAGAAAAATGAAATTATTGTTGAAGAAATCGATCCAAATGGTCCCGCTTATAAAACGGGACAAATAAAAAAAGGTGATCAGATTGTTTCGATTTCGAATCAAAAAGAGATGTTACAGGTTTCCTGTGCTTCATTAGAATCTATTTCGACGATGATTTTGTCTGAATCGAATAAAAGTATCACGCTTACGCTAAAGCGAAATTCAGGTAAAAGCTTTGATGTTTACATTGAAAAGCAAGTGATGAAAGACGAAGAAAATTCGGTTTTTAGTTTTATTGTTGGAAAGGAAAGCAAAATTGGATACATTAAGATTCCGAGTTTTTATGCCGACTTAGACGGAACCAGCCGAAAAGGTTGTGCCGATGATGTTGCGCGCGAAGTAATAAAACTTGAAAGAGATAATATAAAAGGTCTTGTAATTGATTTGATCGATAACGGCGGCGGATCTATGGAAGAAGCTATAAAAATGGCGGGAATGTTTGTCGATTATGGTCCGCTATCGATTGTTATTGATAATAAGCATGAGAAATCTGTAATCAACGATCCGTATAAAGGATTAATTTATAAAGGTCCAATTGTGGTTTTAGTGAATAGCAATACTGCATCTGCAAGTGAGTTTTTCTCATCGATATTGCAAGATTATAATCGGGCATTATTGTTAGGAAGTAACACTTTGGGAAAAGCTACAATGCAGACTATTCTTTCGCTTGACGAAAGTAAAAATACTGACTTTTTAAAAATTACAATCAACAAATTCTATAGAGTTACAGGCAAAAGTCATCAATATATTGGAGTCAAACCTGATGTTGTTCTTCCGGAATTCTACGAAGGAGTCTATCAAAAAGAAAGTGATTTTCCAACCGCAATTAAAAATGATAGTATTCAGCCATTTTTAAAATTTAGACCTTATGTAAAAAGAAGCCTTATCGATAAACTGGCTAAAAATAGTACAGCAAGATTGGCGGATAATTACTTTTTTAATAACATAAAAAAAATCAATCTAAAAATTGATCAATTGGTAAATACTCCTAAAGCAGAAATTCCGATGACATTAGATGCGGTTTTTCAGCAGAAGAAAAGCGTAAATTCTCTTTGGACAGAAATCAACACTTTTAATGACGAAAATAATCCGTTGGATGTTTACAACTCAACTGTAAATCAATTTTTATTAGGCGCTTATCCTACCGAAAAAACTATAAATCAATATCAAATTGATAATCTGAAAACAAATCCGTATTTGAATGAAGCTGTAAATGTTATTAATGAATTTAATGCGATGAAGTAGATTTTAGATTTTAGATTTTTTCAAAGTCTTCGTCTTTGAAAAAATATTTCTGACAAATCGCTTTGCGAGCTTCTTAATCAAATTAATCATTATCAAGAGAGAAAAACTACGCAAAAAGCCTCGCGAGCTTTGGGTAAAACTTTGCGAACTTTGCGGTTAAACTATTCCTAACAACATAATTTAAAAAAGAATAGAATTGATTTTGGAAAAATAAGGAATAACCGTATTTTTGCATCACAAAATAAAAAATTAGTAATGGGAAGAGCGTTCGAATTTAGAAAAGGAAGAAAAATGAAACGTTGGTCAGCAATGGCTAAAACATTTACCAGAATTGGTAAAGATATCGTTATGGCTGTTAAGGAAGGCGGTCCTAACCCAGATGCCAATTCTAGATTAAGAGCTGTAATACAAAATGCAAAAGCCGCTAACATGCCTAAGGACAATGTGGAGCGCGCTATAAAAAATGCAAGTAATAAAGATACTGCCAATTATAAAGAAATTTTGTTTGAAGGATATGCTCCTCACGGAATTGCAATTTTAATTGAAACTGCATCTGACAACAATAATAGAACTGTAGCAAACATTCGCAGTTACTTCAACAAATGTAACGGTACAATGGGAACGCAAGGTTCTGTTGAGTTTATGTTTGATCATACTTGTAATTTCAGAATTGCAAAAGGGAATCTTGATCCTGAAGAATTAGAACTTGAACTAATTGATTTTGGTGCCGAAGAAGTTTTTGAAGACGAAGACGGAATCTTAATCTATGCTCCTTTTGGAAGTTTTGGTGCTTTGCAAAAAGAATTAGAAAACAGAGGTCTTGAAATTTTATCTTCTGGTTTTGAACGTATTCCTCAAATCACAAAAGAACTTACTGAAGCTCAGATCGCTGACGTTGAAAAACTAATCGAAAAAATTGAAGAAGATGATGACGTTATGAACGTTTATCACACAATGAAAGAAGAATAATATTCTCTTTTTTATAAACTAAAAAAAACTCCAGAGCAATCTGGAGTTTTTTTTTACAAAAATGTGGAAACCCGTAAGGAATACACTTTTTAATTTTTTAGATTTGGCAAAAAATTAACATTTACATTTTTTAAGTTTTAGAAGTCAATAGTACGACTAAATTCTATTCATAGAAGAGATTGATTTTCAAGCTATTTACAAATTGACTTGTTATAAAAAGTTCTTTTCTTATTAAAAATAATACGCATTTATTACAAGTACCTCAAACCCAAAAACCTACTATAAAATTGAAAAAAATTACTTTTAAGTTTCCTTCTTTCATATTAAGTTTAGTTTTATTTCTTTTAAGTTTTAATAGTTTCGCTTCTGCAGCAGATACTATAAATAATCCTAAAAAACCATTATCCTTAAAAAATAGTATTGCTCCAAATACTATTATTCCTTCGGTAAATTCATTTATTTATAAGCAAGATTCTGAAAGCGAGTTTACAGATGCTTACATAAAAAAGAATTACCCTGTATCACAGGATATCAATAAGAATTTAGAATTGGCATTGTCTACATTTGAGACTATTGCAAAAAATGGTAACCTTACTGACGTTCTCGAGCCAAAGAAACTATCGATGCTGCCTCTTGGTATTTCGAAAACTGTTGGAGGCATTCAATACATACTGGGAATCAGCAATGCCAAATTTACACCAACATATACTGAATTAACTGCGTTTGTAAAAATTGTACTACCGCAAATTGATTCATTAGGAAATAGAAAACAACTTTTTTTTGGAGCTAACAACATTAAACTATCTCATAAGGGAGGTTTAGTTGGTCCTACCAATTTGGTTCTGTTAGGTGATGTTCCTCTTAATATTTTAGGACAAAAAACATTATTAGTTTTAAAAGGTGGCATGGATATGGCCACCGGAGAAGTTAAAAACAAAACTTATGTAACCATTGATTGTAATGGTTTTAAAGAATTAGGTATTGAGGCAGATGTATTGTTCTCCAGAACAATGCTTGAACCTGTTGATGCATCATACAATGTCATTGGCGGTAATAGTCGAGTCACAGCTAGTTTTAAAGCTGTTATTGGCAATTGGAATGATCTTTTAGTAGACATTAATTTACCTACTTTTCAATTAACAAAGCATCCTGGTTATTGTTTTGAACTAAACAATGCAGTCATTGACATGAGTGACACACGAAACTCATCCAATGTTGTATGGCCAAAAGATTATGAAAAAGATTATTTAGTTCCCGGAAACGAAAAACTATGGAGAGGATTTTATGTTCAATCCTTAAAGTTGGTTTTACCTTCGCAATTTAAAAAGAAGGGCACTAATGATCGAATTACATTTCAGGCAACTAATTTGTTAATTGACAGAATGGGGGTTTCCGGAACTTTCACCGGAGATAATATCTTAAATATTGGACAAGGAAGTGCTTCCGGATGGCAATTTTCTGTTGATCATATCGAACTGGGTTTTAGAGCTAACTCGCTTGTTTCTGCCGGATTTAACGGAGGAATTGTATTGCCGGTTTCGAGTGGTCAATGTGCCGAAGGAGGCAGAGGAGAACTTGGGTACAAAGCCATTTTTAATACTATTGATAATGAATATCTATTAAAAGCTGAAATTAAGAATGATATCTGCTTTCAGGCTTTCAAAGGAAATGCTACTTTAGAAAAAAACTCTTATGTTGAGTTAAAAGTAAAAGAAGGTAAGTTTTTACCAAAAGCAGTTTTATACGGAACTTTATCACTTAGTGCCAGTAACAAACCTGTAACAGCTGCTGATGCAGTAGCCGGGGAGAAATATGTAACGGTCTATGATGATAAAGGGAATGTCATAGTTCCAACAAAGAAAGAAACGATAGCATTTAAAGGTATTATTTTTCAAAATTTAACCTTACAAACTGTAGTTCCTTACATAACAGCGGACTATTTTGGGTATAAAAATAATCCTGAAAAAGACGCAACGGTTAGTAATTTCCCTGTAACAATTAATGAAATTGCTTTAACCGCAGATACAGAGTCTGCCAGTTTAAAAGTTGATCTAGCCATTAATTTAATGGAAAATCAATTTAACGGTCAGACAAAATTCTATGTAATTGGAAAATTTGCACCGGAAGAAGGAATTCAAAAATGGAAATTCGAGCGTCTTAAATTTGAAGAAATAAAACTTGCTGCCGATCTGGGTGGTGTCAAATTTAAAGGAAGTATTACCATATTAGACAATGATCCAATTTATGGAAATGGTTTCAAAGGAATGCTTGGTGCTGATTTTACCGGAGGTATTTCTGTTGAAGCAAATGCCATTTTTGGTTCTACAAGCTTTAGATACTGGTATGTCGATGCAATGGTCGACAACTTAAATATTCCAGCTGGAGCTATTACCTTTAAAGGTTTTGGGGGCGGTGCTTATTACAAAATGAAAAAGGACGGATTTAGCAATAGCTTTGTCGCGTCCGGATCTAACTATGTACCTGATGTAGATTCTGGTCTTGGTGTTAAAGCCATGCTTAAATTTGCTGGAACTGCAACTGCCGACGCTTTTTGGGGTGGTGCAGGATTTGAAATTGCGTTCAATACACACGGTGGTATAAACAGAATTAGTATCTATGGAGAAGGTCACGTAATGCAGACTTTTGAAATCCCTGGTGCTTCAGAATTAACCGATGCTTTAAAGGCTGTGACTGAAAATGAGTCGTTAATGTCGAAAGTTGCATTGGAAGCTTTAAAAACTTCAAATCTATCAAAAGCTGCAGAAGATTTATATCCAACCGATGTTAAACAGCGAATGGGAATTAATGCTTTTGCTGCAATTGAGTATGACTTTAGATCTAAAACGCTACATGGAACATTTGATTTGTACATAGATACTCCAGGAGGTTTTATCAAAGGTCGTGCGTCTGGTAATAGAGCGGGTTGGGCTGTACTGCATTTTGCGCCTGATAAATGGTATATAAGAATGGGTACACCAACAGATCGTTTAGGAATAAAACTAGCAATTGGCTCTTTTGAAGTCGAAGCTGGAGGTTACTTTATGATTGGAGATGATATTCCTGGCAGTCCTCCTCCTCCGGATATTGTTGCTCAAATATTAGGAGTTAGCGCTGAGTCTCTTAATTACATGAGAGATGAAAACAAAGTTGCTTCAGGTAAAGGTTTTGCTTTTGGATCTGATTTTAGCTTAAAAACAGGAGACTTAACTTTCTTAATCTTTTACGCAAATTTCCAATGCGGATTTGGATTTGACATCATGGTAAAAGATTATGGTGAGGCTCAATGCAAAGGTTCTGGACAAATTGGTCTAAATGGCTGGTATGCCAATGGACAGTCTTATGCTTATCTGCAAGGAGAACTTGGTATCAAGATTAAATTATTCATGATTAAAAAGAAAATATCGATTATAAAAGGTGGTGGAGCTGTTCTTTTACAGGCCAAATTACCTAATCCTGTCTGGATTCGGGGATACTTAGGAGGGTATTTTAGTTTATTAGGTGGTGCTGTTAAAGGAAGTTTTAGATTTAAATTAGAATTTGGAAAACAATGCGAATTCGTTAATGACGCTCCATTAGGCGGATTAAAAACAATAGCAGACATTACTCCTGCCGAAGGTGCAAAAGATGTTAGTGTATTTGCTGTTCCGCAGGTTGGATTTAATTTGCCAATTGAAAAAAGTTTTACATTGGAAGAAGATTCCGGTGTCAAAACATACAAGCTAAAACTAGAAGAATACACTATTAAAAAAGACGGTGTGGTTATTCCCGGAGATATTACATGGAATCAAACAAAAGATTTATTAAGCTTTACTCCTTTTGAAGTATTGCCGCAAAATTCGAATCTTACATCGACTGTAAAAATAAGCTTTCAGGAATATGTAAATGGAACTTGGAAAACCATTTATGATAATGGACAAATAGCAACCGAAACTGAAGTGAGAAATTTCACGTCAGGACTTGCACCAAATTATATTCCGGTAACCAATATTGCTTACTGCTATCCTGTAATAGATCAAAAATATGTTTATCAAAATGAATCAAAACAAGCTTATGTGGTATTGAAGCAAGGGCAGACTTATTTGTTTGAATTAAAAGAAGGACAATCGCAAAAGGCATTTTATAAAACGAGTACAAACTCAAATAGCACAGCTATTACTTATAACACTTCACTTAAAAAAGTAAGCATCGATTTACCTGTTTTACAAACATCTAAACCGTATAATATTTCATTGATGACACTTGAAACGAAAAATGATGCCAACACTAATTTAAAAGAAGGTTATACAAAACAAACATTAGATCAAGAAACAAGTGTTGACGTAAAAGACAATAAACTGGGAGAAGTTATTACTGGCGGACAGGGAGTGGAATTATTACAGTATAATTTCAACACTAGCCAGTACAATAGTTTCTCAGAAAAAATGGCAGCAAAAAAACCAAAACAAACTTTGGTAGAAATTATTTACTCTGATGTTCATGCTTTACAATCATTGAATAGTTCAACTGAGCCTTTTGATGAAATCGAAATTATTGGTAGCGCAAAAACATTAAATATTCCTTTAATAAATGCTGAGGCAATATTAGATGATAGTTATTATAAGAATGAGATTTTTCCATTAGTTTATAATGGATATCCATTAGAAGCCGATTTACAATTTGACAGAAATACAGCAATTCTTGGTGTTCCTCCAACAAAAGGAGTAGAAACACTGGCTTGGTATCAGGATTATATAATTAATAATCCAACAAGCTATATGCTTAAAGAGTATCTGCCATATCGATATAATCTTCCATATTACTATAAAACAGATTTTGTTAATCTGCGATACAAAGTTGTAAACAAGTATTTAAATACTCTAAATCAGCAAATGGTTAATAAATATGATTATATCATAAATGGTAGGTTCCCATACATTAAACAAGGTCAATATAACATAAAACTGAATTACACTCTTCCAGGAGGACAATTAGGAAGCAGTTCTATATTCACATTCAATAAATCAATTTAATAATGAAGTTCAAATTTTTCTTTATCCTTTTTTTAATTTTTACATTTTCCGGAATTGCTCAAAACAAGTCTAAGGAGAATAACAACGTAGAAAAAAAGAACGAAATTCAGGTAATAGCAAGAGTTCAAAAAGACCGCATATTACTGCGTTGGGCAGTAAACACTCCTATAGCCTGGAAGAAACTAAATAAATACGGTTATTTAATTGAAAGATTCACTGTTACAAGAGACAATAAAACATTAACAAAACCGGAGCGTGTAGTTTTAGAAGCAGCGTACAAACCACAACCAGTTGAAACATGGGAAAAATTAATTGATGAAAATGATAATGCTGCAATTATTGCTCAGGCAATTTTTGGAGAAAGTTTCAGCGTAACAGGAGCTGATAATTTAGAATCGATTGTTAACCTTTCTGAAGAGGCTGAACAGCGATTTACTTTTGCATTATTTACAGCAGATAAAGATTTTGAAATTGCCAAAAAAGCAGGTTTAGGTTTTGAAGATAAAAATGTAAAAGATAACGAAAAATATGCTTACCGAATCTCTTCAAATGTTCCTGAACAGGAATTAAGCATCGTTTATGGAGGTGTTTTTGTAAGTTTAAAAGAATATGAGCCTTTACCTAAACCAATGGATCTTAGCGCTCATTTTACTGATAACAGCACCATGTTAAGCTGGAATTTTAAAATACTAGCTCATATTTACGGAAGCTATTACGTTGAACGTTCTACAGATAAGGTCAATTATAAAAGAATTACAGACAAACCGTATACCAGTTTAAGTCAGGAAAACACGAATAATAATAGAATTTTTTATGTTGATTCTATTGCAAACAATACTTCTTACAGTTATCGTATTCAAGGTCTGTCTCCGTTTGGCGAATTAGGTCCATATTCTGAAGTTGTTTCAGGAAAAGGAAAATCTCTTTTAAAATTTGTTCCTCATTTAACGGTAAAGGATTTCAAAGATGATTCGACTGTTACATTAACCTGGGAATTTCCAGAAGAAGGCAATAGTGAAATTTCTGGCTTTGAATTGAATCGTTCTGATTATGACGATGACAAATATACCAAAGTAGTCAAAAATATTCCTGCAAAGGATCGTTCAGTTACTTACACCAAATTAACTGCAACGAATTATTTTACAATAACAGCAGTCGGCAAAAATGGAAATAGCAGAACCTCCTTCCCTATGCTGGTGCAACCTGTTGATTCTATTCCTCCTGCAAAACCTATTGGTTTAAAAGCAACTATTGATACTTTAGGAGTTGTAAAATTATCCTGGACACCAAATAAAGAAAAAGATCTTTTAGGATATCGTATTTATAAAGGAAATACAGCTGAAGAAGAATTTAGTCAATTAACGGTTAGTCCGCATGAAAAAAACACTTATGAAGATAAGGTTATTCTTAAAAATTTAAATAGCAAGGTTTATTATAGAATCATTGCGGTCGATTACCGTTATAATATGTCTCCTTTCTCTGAAACATTAATTGTCAAAAAACCTGATGTTGTACCTCCTGCTTCTCCTGTTTTTACAAAATATGAAATTAAAGACGGCGCCGTATTTTTAGAATGGGCCAACAGTCAAAGCGAAGATGTAAAATCACATCAGCTTTACCGAAAAGAAGATGGCCAGGAGAAATGGGAATTAATATGGGACGTTTTAGATAAATCTGAGACTTACCAAGATAAAAAAACGATAGAAGGATCAACTTACAGGTACGCCATTTTTGCTAAAGACGAAAGCGGATTAGTTTCTATTCCTACACCAGAAATTGCATTGTTTGTTCCAAAATATACAGTAAAACCAGCTGTAAAAGGCTTTTATGCACAAGCCAATACTACTACAAAAAGTATTGATTTGTCCTGGAGTTACGACGAAACCGGTGTAGATAGCTTTGAAATTTATAAAGCAACCAATACGGAACCAATTCAATTGATTCAAATGGTAAAAGCTGAAACCAGAAAACTATCCGACCCGACCCTTACTATTAATACAACATATAAATACGGAATACGAGCTTTATTTAAAGACGGAAGAATCTCTAAAATGGATTTTTACACGGTTAAATTTTAACTAAAACAAAGAAATAAAAACCCCAATAAAAACAAGATCAAATACCTACGATGACTGCTTTAAAAAGATATAAAACACTACTATTACTTCTGCTTATAATTTTTTTTACAAAAAGTTATAGTCAGACTTATAAGTATAAAGTAAAGTGGGATTTAAAGCGATCAATGGGTTCAAGTGAACTGTTTTTCTATCTAAACACAGGAGATTCCTATCCATATAATGGAACTTATGCAAATGCAGCTACTAATTCATCTGGAAATTTTGTATACATTCTCAATAACTCTGATGCATCACCATTAGATGGAGTAGTCGTTTCTAATTCGCCTCTGCGTTTAACCCAAGCTCTTAAAGAGCCTTCAGGAAGTTTTACACAAAGAAGCGGCGTTTATGTTACTGCTCCGGAATCCGGATATTGGCAAAATACTTTTGGTTCTCCTCTTGGCGGTAATATGGTAACGAACAATTCTCCTTTCGAATTTTATTATTTATACACGTTAGCACAATTAAATAATTACAATGCATTAAAAACAGATTTAGAGTCTTGTAAGCCTTTTATTTTTTCGGCATCGATGGTTGGTGAGGGAGGAAATATAACCTGTGCTATTGAATATTTTCATAGTAACAGCGGAGGCTGGAAAGAATTATTACCATATCAAAGAAGATATGGTGATGCAATATCAATTCAATTTTCGCAAATTCCAAATTTACAATTAGATCAGAATTTTCAATTGCGAGTTCGATATTCCAGAACAGGAGCTAAAGCAGCGGATTATTCAGATATTTTAACTTATAAATTCATTCCCTGCCCTCCTGCTATTCTTGGCGAACCAGCAAAAGACAAGCCTTCTTGTTTTAGTGGAAATGACGGAAAAGCTACTTTTACATTCGATCGTGATATAGCTTCAAATGAATACTTTTTAGTAAATCTTATTAAAGTTGAGAACGGAAACAATATCAATCTTCCAGATAAAAAAATAGTTCAGGCTGATTTTACAGATCGCAAAATTACTTTTGACTCTTTACCTGCAGGAAGTTATTTTCTGCACTATCAAACATTCCTGAATAATGGTTCAACACCAACTGCTGATAAACTTAGTGACCTTTTTCTAATCGAAAATCCTGATGCTTTGAGCTTTAGTATTTTGGAAACACAACCAAATTGCCCGGGTGAAATAGGGAAAATACAAATAAAAGCAACTGGCGGAAAATCTCCATATTATTATACTATCGATTCAGGATCTGAAGTTGAATTCGAATCTACAACAAATTTTATAGACATTTCTGGAGGAACCCATAATATTAAAGTTAGAGACACCAATAATTGTATTGATTTACAAGCTAATGACACTATATGAAAATAAGTAATTTTTAAAGTTACTGATGTTAGTAACCGTATCGATAAAAAACACAAACAAATAAAAGAGGAAGATAAAATTACTTAGCGTATCGTAAATAATGAATCAAAATTCAATAAAATATTTTATACCAAAAATCTTAGTTTTTATAACGTTGTTTTTGTGTGCAATTAATACTGCTCAAGCACAATCAAAATTATATATAATGAGTTATGGCGGCCCATTTTCGGCCTCTGACTGTAATTGCACCTATTTTTCTTTCAGGGTAGAATCTAATGGCGTGCCGATAAGTCCTATTAGTGTGGTGCAGGGTTTTTTAATTTACGATAAAAGACCAACTTTTTATGATATTGTACTATTTAGGCCAGATTCAGAATTGTGCAGTGGTTATTGTCATGACGGAATTAATGAACATTATGGAGGTAATATAAATGCTGACTGTACCGCTACTTTATACGATGCAATAGGTTTAATCAGTAATTATGTCTTAACTGATCCGGGTGCCGATAATAGCTTCTGTGACAAAATAAACTTAAAAGCTACAGGATGTACAACTCCTGAAAAGTTTTATTGGGAGTATAGAATCGAAGGCGGTACTTTTCAGCCAACCAATGTAAGTACGACTTTTAATGAGACATTTCAATTTAATAAATCAGCTTATTTACCGGAAACATACATTGGAAATATAGATTTTAGAGTTCTTATAGATTCAGATGCAGCAGTAACAGGAGAAGAAGTTTATTCGAATATTACTTCTTATAATGTAATTCCTTGTCCTCCATTTTTAACAACGAATCCAGTTGACTCCAAAACCAGCTGTATTTATAAAAATGATGGAAAAGTTACTTTATCATTTAATAGAACTTTAGTAAATAACGAACGCTTTGTATTTAATTTTTATAACAAGGACAACGCGCTTCTGCCAACTCCTGCTTATACTATTGATTCAACAAATAAGATATATACATTTTTAGATTTCGCTCAGGGAGATTATTATATAAAATATCAAACATTTATAGGAGCTCAGCAAACAAGTACAAATGCATTGCCTAATCCTACATTCAATATTTCTTCTGAAACAGCTTTAAGCTTTGAAATTATTGATGTACAACCGCAATGTAATAATGGACAAGGGAAAATAAAATTAATCGCATCCGGAGGATCAACACCATATTATTACACTATCGATTCAGGTCCCGAAGTTCAATTTACATCACCAACCGACGAAATAGATGTTTCTGCCGGTCAGCACTCCATAAAAGTAAGAGATGCGAAATCTTGTATTGATATAACTGGAATACAATAGCTTATGAAGAAACTTTACTTTACTTTTTTTATTATTTTGTTTGTGACCAGCAAAGTTTGCTCGCAAACTTATATAATGCGCACAAATACTGGCGACTCTGGTGGCTATAGGCTTTCATATTTTCCAAATGGAAATTATTTTTACCAATACTGGATCAAAGCCAACGGAAATTTACTTAATCCTATAAAAGCAGCAGGAGAATATTTAATTTTTGATCAAAAACCTACTACCTATCATTTTTCTGCTTATAGACCAGAATCATATTCCTGCAGTGGTCCCTGTGGTGAAGAATGGAGTTCTGGATTAGAAGTAAATAATTTTAATGTTAATTGTTACAATGCATCAGGAGGAGCCACTGGTTATGGTCCTGTTGAAATTGTTCCGGAATTTAGCATCATTAGCAATCAAGTATTAGCATTTCCAAATGGAGAAACTGGTTTCTGCGATAAAGTAAATTTACAAACCACAGGCTGCACAGGTACACAACGTTTTTATTGGGAGTATAGAATCGAAGGCGGTACTTTTCAGCCAACCAATGTAAGTACGGCTTTTAATGAGACATTTCAATTTAATAAATTAACTTATTTACCAGAAACATACATTGGAAATATAGATTTTAGAGTTCTTATAGATTCAGATGCAACAGTAACAGGAGAAGAAGTTTATTCGAATATTATTTATTATAATATAATTCCTTGTCCTCCATTTTTAACAACGACTCCAGTTGAATCCAAAACTACTTGTATTTATAAAAATGATGGAAAAGTTACTTTATCATTTGATAGAAAGTTAGTAGATAACGAAAGCTTTTTATTTAGTTTTTATACCAAAGACAACGTGCTTCTGCCAACTCCTGCTTATACTATTGATTCAACAAATAAGATATATACATTTTTAGATTTATCTCAGGGGGATTATTATATAAAATATCAAACATTTATTGGAGCTCAGCAAACAAGTATAAACGCATTGCCTAATCCTACATTCAATATTTCTTCTGAAACAGCTTTAAGTTTTGAAATTATTGAAGTACAGCCTAGCTGTAATAATAAACCAGGTACAATACAAATAAAAGCTTCAGGCGGAACCAGTCCATATTATTATTCTATAAACTCAGGCACCGAGGTAGAATTTACATCTATTACAAATGAAATTTCTGCTCCGGCAGGAGATTATTATATAAAAGTTACAGATAAAAAAAGCTGCATAGATACCAGCGGAATAGATATACAGATATGAAATTAACATCCTTACTCTATACAATCAACTCTTTATTCAGTTATCAAACGTTTATTAAAGATTCAAATTCAGAAGCCTTATTCACTTCCGCAATAAGTTTGGATGCAATAAATGGAGACCATTTAATTAAAGTTAGAGATAAAAACAACTGTATTGATACAAATGCAAACGATTAAAAATATGAAGAAAATTATACTTTTTTGTTTACTACTTACGTCCTTAATTAGTTATTCTCAAACTGGGATTAAGAAAGTAACTATTAAAAATCCGAATGCAATTGTCATTAATGGTACACCTGTAGATGCTTCAGGAAAAGGTCTGTCAAATGGTTCAATTACAATATCATCAATAACGGGTGGAATTACCAGTGGTGCTGGGCCCTATACTTATGCTTGGACAAAAGTTGAGGATGGTAATTTCTCTGCTTCAACACGTGATATAACCGGATTAACAGCCGGAAATTATGTTATTACTGTCACTGAAGATGGCAAATGTACTCAAACCCAACAGTTCCCTGTTGGAGAACCCTTAGAAAAATTAACCGTAAGCAATACCAAAGTCGTAAATAATATATGTTTTGGGGGAACTAGTACGTTAACAGCTACCGCCGCTGGCGGAACTTTAGCAACTAATGGAGTATATTCATACACCTGGACAATAACTTATGATGATGGTACTACAGAAACTAAATATGGAAATGTTGTAACCGGTAAAGCAGGTCAATATCAATTAACGGTATCTGATAATGCATCTCCAACAAACTACGAATATGCTACTATTCCTGTAGTTCATAACTCGAAAATAAACGTTACCGCTACCGTAACAGATGTAAACTGTTTAAATGGTGATGATGGTAAAATTACATTTGCAATTTCAGGAGGAACACCTCAATCAAGTGGTGATCCCTATTCTATTATTGTAACTGATGATAGTAACCCAAGAAATGTAATAGCTGATCCTACAAAATTAAAAAAGGGTGCCTATTATTATGCAGTTGCAGATGCTCTTGGGTGCCAGTTTGCAACTAATCCTACCTATTTTTATGTAGATAGTCCAACAACAAAAGTATCCGTTGATCCTGTTATAGTTCAAACTCAACCAACAAATTCTACTGCAGCTGATGGAAAAATTAAAATAAAAGGAATTGGAGGAACTCCCAACTATACTTATACTTGGTATAAAGGTATTACATTAATAAATCCTGATCCTGATAACGATGGCGAAGCTGTAGGTCTTGATAATGGAACTTATCATGTGGTTGTTACAGATAGTAAAGGCTGCTTCGCAACAAGTGATGACATGGTACTTGATGCCTTGACAGTAAAAATAGAAAACTACACAGACATAAAATGTTACAATGAAGCAACTGGAACAATAACAGCTAAAGCTTCGGGTGGTAAAGGTTCTGGATATAATTATGCCTGGTTTAAAATGGATGGTTCTAATGAAACGCCATTAGGAATAGCAACTCCTGAAATTAATACCCTTGTACTAGGGACTTATAGAGTAAAAGTCTGGGATGGTGTCAATCCTACTGTATTTATTGATCAGGAGCTTATACAACCAAATGCGCCAATAGACGTGAGTTATACCACAAAAGACCCAAGTTGTTTTGGCGGCAATAATGGTACAGCAACCCTTACCGTTTCCGGAGGAACTGTAGGAAGTGACTACACCTATTCATGGAGTAATGGAAGTACAACAAAAGACCAAAATAATCTGATTGCCGGAACTTATACTGTAACTATAAAAGATGATAATCTATGCTCAAAAACTATCAACGACATTATAATTGGTCAGCCTGGAGCTATAATTATTCCACAACCTGACATAATAAATGTCGCTGTTTTTGGACAAAATACAGGATCTATTACTCTGAACCCAATCACCGGAGGAACTCCTGATAACGGAACTTATTCATATAATTGGACATACGATAAAGACAATTTATTCCTTAAAAATACAAAGGACATTTCCGGACTTAAAGCTGGTAAATATACATTAGTAGTAACTGACAATAAATCATGTACTGCAACCAAAGTATACGATGTTACAGAGAATCCAGAATTATTAGTAACATTGGCAAAAACCAAATTCATAAAATGTAACGGCGACAACAATGGCGAAATAACTGCCACTGTATTAGGCGGTGTTTCTAATTACACATATGAATGGTATAAAAATGATATCATAATTAATGGTGCTGTTTTAAATTTTATCGAAAACATAGGAGTTGGTGAGTATTCTGTAAAAGTAAAAGATGCCGTTGGAGCAATTAAAGAATCTGCTAAAGTTGATTTAGGCCAGCCAAACCAACTAATAGTTTCGGTAAAAGATAAAACCAATGTATTATGTTATGGTAATGCAACAGGCGCGATTAACATAGACATTACAGGAGGATCTACTCCATACACTTACCAATGGAAAAAAGACAATATTGATTATGCTACCACAAAAGATCTTGTAGACCTTACAATAGGTACATATAATGTTGTCGTTACAGATGCTTTAGGGCATGAATGTACTGCAACTCTTGCTCAGCCGGTAGAAATTACACAACCTGCTGCACCATTACAAATTACAAGTCCTGGCCCAATTAACTTAACTGGTTTTGAGACTAATAACGGAAGCATAGCTGTAACAGTCTCTGGAGGAAAACCTAATTATACTTATGAATGGCGTAAAGATAATATTGCCACGGTGATTGCATCAACTCCATCAATAGACAATTTAAGCGCTGCCATTTATCATTTAATTGTAAAAGACGATAATGGTTGTACGCTTCCGCAAATTGATTATGAAGTAACACAACCTGCTAAATTAGAAGTGCTGAGTTTAACTCAAACTCCAAATACAAATATTGCTTGTAACGGTGATTTATCCGGAGAATATAGTATGGTAGTTACAGGAGGTGTAAAAGAATATACATTTGAATGGCTAAATACTACAACGGGAATCAAATATACTTCTGTTGAAAATATTACAACGACCTCAACGACTTCAAAAGCATCAAATTTGGGAGCAGGAAGTTACGTTGTTTCCGTAAAAGATGTAAATAGTAATATTCTCTATGGCACTAATACTTTTACCATTTCACAACCTGATATATTAGCATTTACCTACACAGTAGAAGATGTTTCTTGTTATGGCGGAAATAATGGTAAAATAACTTTAAATATCACGGGCGGAACTAAAAATGCAGACCTTACAAAACCTTATAGTATTATTTCAAGTGGTGTAATTAACAACCAGGACGGAACAATTTCAGGTCTAACAAAAGGTACATATAAAGTGAGAGTAATTGATGCTAATGGCTGTCAGGCTCCTGAGCAGTCTATTGAAATTAAGGAACCTCTAATTTCGCTACATATTGCAAGTGAAACCATCACTCCTACTACAGGTTTTGGTCTCTCAACAGGAAAAGTCGTTATCACTGCTGCAGGAGGAACTACAGGATATACTTATTTGTGGAAAAATAGTTTAGGAATTACTGTTGGAACAAATAATCCAACTTTAGATAATGTTCCTGCCGATACTTATACACTATTAATAACTGATGCGAAAGGATGTACAACAGGAAATACTTATAAGTTAGAACAACCAACAGAACCAGCATTAACAGAAACCCATTTGCAGGCAAAATGTAATGGATTATTTGGTTCGTTACAAGCCACTGCAACTGGAGGTGCTTCTTACAATCAAATTCAATCAGACAGAACTTATACTTATAAATTGCGAAATAAGGCTACAGGGAATACGATAACAATTACCAAAAATATCGGAGATTTTTCAAACATAGCCGATGGAGATTATACACTGACTGCAACAGATATTGGAGGAATTGATTCAAATAGTATCGATGTAACATTTCAACAGCCAACACCAGTTGTGGTTAGTCTGGATTCAAAATTAAATGTAAGCTGCTATGGAGGTCAGGATGGTGTAATTGCCATTAATGTTGTGGGAGGAACACCTTTCATAACAAACGGTGCTCCAGTTTATACTTATATATGGAAAAAGAAAAACACAGTAACTAATCTTTACGAGAATTTTACTCCATCGTCATTAACCGAGTTAACAGAAGGAACATATGCAGTTGAAGTTCGCGATGCAAATTACAATACAAATGATGCCAGCCATTGTGTAGGAACTCTAAATGATATTGTAATAACACAACCAGCAGATTTTGGATTTGAGATTGATAAAATCACTTATAAAAACCCTACTGCCGCAAGCGGAAATGATGGTGCTCTGCATTTTGAAATTAAAGGAGGAAAAACAAATTACGAATACAAAATTTATACTAAAAATGCTCTTGGAGTAGAAACTGTTCTAAAAACAATTTCAAATACTTCTTCAAAAATGGTAGATTTTACAGACCTTATCAAAGACCATTATTACGTTTCTGTTCAGGATGACACAGGTTGTATCAAATATACTGATTTTGATTTTACTGATAATCCGCTAATCGTAAGCATCAGTCAATCTCAAGTTATCAGCTGTTTTGATGCCAATAACGGGATCTTAAAAGCAACTGTAGGAGGAGGTTTTGGTATTAAAACAATTTCGTGGTATAGAAATAATGTTTTATTGCCAAACGAACACAATCCCGAATTATTAAATGTAAAAATTGGAAACTATTATGCCGTTGTAAAAGATTCTAAAGCAATCGAAGTTACCACTGCTCCACTTACAATTATACAACCAAATCTTGTAACTTTTACTACTACTCAGGAACCTGTAAAATGTTTAGGCGACAATAATGGAACAATTACAATTAATGCTGCTGGAGGAAATGGAACTTTTAGATATCGCTACTTTAGCAACGGAACATTGATTAAAGATTGGGGCAATTTCACCAATACAGCATCAACAATTGTTTCTGGTTTAGCTGCTGGCGAATATACCCTTCAGGTACAAGACACCCAACAATGTACTAGTACAGATGCTGTGCTAAAAATCACATCTCCAACTGCTTTAACAATCAATAATATTATAGCTATTCCTGCGACCGGAAAAAATTTAAGCAACGGATCTATCGCTATAACGGCTCAAGGTGCAAATGGAACATATACATACAATTGGTTCAAGGCTGCTGGTACAGCTATTAACCAAACAACGGATAAAGCAACAAATTTAGCTGCCGGAAAATATTATGTTATTGTTACAGACGCAAAAGGCTGTAATCTAACATCTCCCCTAATAGAAGTAACCGAGCCGCCTTTGCTGCAAACTTCTATAAGCATTCAAAATATTGTTTTATGTAATGGTGACAAAAACGGAAGTTTAAATCCAACGACAATTGGAGGATTCTTAAAACCGGGAGAGAATTATACTTATCAATGGTATGAAAATGGAAATCCGAAAGTATTAGCAACAACAACTATTTTGAGCGGTATCGGAAAAGGATCTTATTACGTAATAGCAAAAGATTCAAACGGAAATCAGGCAACAAGCCAAACTCTAATTGTAACCGAGCCAAACGTTCTTGATAATGTATTAACAGCAGACTATACACGTTGTGGTGATTTTAATGACTGGACAATCAACGCAACGCCTTCAGGAGGAACGCAGCCTTACAGTTATTCTTGGAATACAGGTGCAAAAACTGCAAGCATCCAAAATGCAACTCCTGGAAATTATACTGTTGTCGTTACAGATGGTCACGGCTGTAGTGTTAGAAAAGCAATTACGTTAACAGCTCCGGCTCATTTAGATGCAGCAGAAAAAATAAAAATACCAACTTGTTACGAAGGTTCTGATGCCACTATTGTTGTAACTCCTATTGCTGGAACTGCACCTTATAAATATTTATGGAACACTGGCGAGACAACAAACATCTTAAGTAATGCATCAGCAGGAGAATATTCAGTAGAAATTACTGATTCGAGAGGTTGTATCATTTTAAGAAATTATACGATTATAGATCCTCCCAAAGATGTTATTAATTTAGGTGAAGACGTGACCTTGTGTTTTGATCAGACTTTGACTATCAATGCAACTATCAACGATGATAAAGCCACTTATTTCTGGACATCTGATAAAGGATTTACAAGCAATAAAGCTACGATTACGGTTTCTGAACCTGCAAATTATACTGTTGTAGTTACAAATAAATTAGGCTGTACGGCAACAGATACTATCAAAATTTCAAGGCAGGAAACTGCAATTAGTGCTGAATTTGCGGTTTCAAGTCAGGTATTTAAAAACGAAAAAATCATAATTGTAGACATTAGTAATCCTGCGCCTGATACTGTAGAATGGGTAATTCCTGCAAATGCAACGATCGTTTCTAAAGACAAGGATTATGCTGAAATTAGTTTTAGCGAAGCAGGAGAATACGATATTACATTAAACACTACTAAAGGAAATTGTACCGCTTATCAAACAAAAACTGTTTTGGTTACTGAAGGTGAATACGAGGAAAACAATCCGGAAGAAACAGCGAAAAATTTCGATTTAAAGATTTATCCAAATCCGTCTTCAGGAAATTTCACGGTAGATATAACACTGGATAAAATTATGCCTGCAAACGTAAAAGTATATAGTTTGAACAATAATGTTCTTATAGATTCTAAAACTGATACTGGTAAGACTAATTATCTATTCAACTTTAGTTTAAACGGGCTTCCATCAGGAATATATTTTGTTCTTTTTGAGTCACAACAAGGAAGTAAATTGAGAAAAATCATTATTCAATAATACTTAATTATAAAATATCAATTCAAATAATAATGAAAATCCGCAAACAAAACTGATTTTCATAGAAGATAAATAATGATTTTAAATAAACTCAAATTTAGTATAATAGCGCTTCTCTTTAGCACATTAGGTTTTTCACAAAACTTTAATGTACAGGAATTGGGAAAAGCAAAATTGATAAATGTATCCGGAGGAGTTTCTGCCAATAGCATATTCTACTCTGGAAATGCAACCAGAGATCCTTTCAGCTATTTTTTAAATGGAAACGTTAATTTCAATGTAGCCGGACTTTACAATATTCCATTTTCATTTTCATATACCAATCAAAAATTCGGGTATGGAAAACCTGTTTTAATGAATCGTTTAAGTATTCATCCATCTTATAAATGGGCGACTGCACATATTGGAGACGTGAGCATGACTTTTTCACCTTATACTTTGGCTGGACATCAATTCACCGGTTTTGGTGTGGATTTAACGCCGCAGGGAAAATTCAAAATAAGTGCCATGTACGGACGATTATTAAAAAGCAACGAATACAACAATGCTTATCCGGATATTCTTCCGGTTTATAAAAGATTTGGTTACGGATTTAAAACAAACTATGCATTAGAAAAAATTAATCTTGGATTAACTTTCTTTAAAGCAAAAGACGTCATCAGTTCTATATCCAATCCTGTCCCTTTTGAATTGGGAATTTCTCCAAAAGAAAACGCTGCAATCAGTTTAGAAACAAACTTTAAACTGTTTGATAAATTAATGGTTTCGACCGAAATTGCAAACAGCAGTATTACCGAAGATACCAGAACAACAGACGGAACTAAAGCAAAAGGAGTTGCTGCATTGTTCTTAAGTCCAAACAATACAACGGCAAGTTACAATGCTTTTAAAGGTCAGTTGGTTTACCCAGCCGGAAAAGGTAGTCTTGGCTTAGGATATGAAAGAATCGACCCAAATTACAGAACATTAGGAGGCTATTATTTCAATAATGACTTAGAAAATATTACGGTAAATGCAACACAGTCTTTATATAAAGACAAAGTTTCTGTTGCAGTAAATCTTGGTCTTCAAAAAGACAATTTAGACAAACAGAAAGAAAGCCAGATGAAACGTTTGGTATCTGCTTTAACAATTGATTATCGTGCTAATGACAAGTTAAATTTCAACATCAATTATTCTAATTTCCAATCTTACACGAATAGCCGTAATCAATTTGATTATATCAATCAGGTTTCTAATTATGATTATCTTGATACTTTAAACTTTAGACAGGTCAATCAAAATGCGACTCTTGCAGTAAATTATTTATTGAAGAACGAGAAAACATTAAAAAAATCGATCAATGTTAATTTTTCAATGCAGGATGCCATAAATCAACAACAAGGAAGGACAATCGAAGGCGGTGCAAGTACTTATTATAATTCAGGGCTTTCATACAGCATTGGTTATCCTATGAAAGATTTAAACCTGATCGCATCGCTAAACAATACTTACGGAAAAACAGATTCTGGTAAAAACCTTATTATTGGACCAACAATTGGCGCAACAAAATTGTTTTTTGATAAAAAATTCACGACTTCTGCCGCTACGAGTTATAATACAAGTTATAACGATGGTATAAAGCAAAATGATATTTTTAATTTCAGAGTAAACGGATCTTACATCTACCAACAGAAACATAATTTTAGTGCCGGAATTATAGCATTATTTAGTAATTCTCAAACACACAAAAATAACGATCTAACAGCAACAATTACCTACACCTACTCTTTTGACAAAATAAAACTGCGTCCGAAAAGAGAGCCAAAAACTGAAGATGAAAAAGTTCAAAAATTAGAACCAATTCTAAAAATAAACCTCAACGGAAAAACTTTTGAAGGAACACGTGATGAAATCAGTGCACAATTAAAAGAAATGCAACTTGCTTTACAGCCATTACCAGCAGAAGAAACAACCAAATTAGAGGAATTATTAGAGGCAACAACTCTTGCAAAAGACGAGAAAGAATTTAAAGAAAAAGCTTTAGATTATCTGGAAGCTTATTATGCTGAAGCTGAAACTTTAGAAAAATACAATGATTATTTTGTAGAATCAGTACAGAAACTTGAAAAAGACATGGTCCGTAAAGACGAAAGTCTTGAAAACGATTATTCAACTGCAATTGGAAGAGTAAACAGTCACGCGCTGCATAATGTCAATAATCCCGATATCAATTCAACAAGTTATAAATCGTACCTGAGATTGGTTGAAAGAGCCGAAAAAAGTCGCAAACAGTTGATAAATCACAGATGGATGCTCAAGGAGATTGGAGCTTTAGCAAAAGTACCAGCTTCCCAAATACAGCAAAACCAATACGCTTCGGATTTTATTAAACAAGAAATTGGCGAAGCTTTTCAACTAATCAATAGTAAAAAAGCATCAACAGAAATTACCGATGCTATAGAACTCAAAATGATTCCATTCTATCATGAACTTGCTTTAAAAAATGCTGTAAATGATGAAATCGAATTAAAGTACATTCAAAAATAAAGACGTAAAATAAGATATCTGCTCAAATAATGGATAAATCCCAATTACCCAAAATGATAAAAAAACTACACTTTTACCTGTTATTATTCTGTTCCCTTGTAGGATTAGGAGGTTATGCACAAACCTTTCCGATAAGGATAACAACACAGCTAACGCAACCCTCGCCTATTTATTTAAGCAATTATGCAGATGCTAATACTGTAAACAGCCCAATAAAAATACAATTGGTGCTGAACGATTTGACTATTTCGAATCGTCAGGTAAGACTGAAAATATATTTTCAGGGCAACGGAATCGCATTTAATACGAACGATTTTGTTGCAGGTGCAAAACCTTTATACCTTGAAGGAGGTTTTCCGCTACAGCTAACAAATGCCGATTTAGCGCCTTATTTTGAGTATCAAAATTTATTAGGTCTTACGCCAAACCAATATGCACAGCCTTTACCAGAAGGTCTTTATAATATTTATGTTGAGGTTTATGACTTTGCAACCGGCAAAAAACTATCTAATAAAACGGGGTCATCAACAATTATTTTTCAAAATGAGCCACCATTTTTAAATCTGCCTTTAAACAATGCTTCCATTATGCAGCAAAACATCCAAAACATTGTTTTTGGATGGACACCAAGAAGCATAAATGTCAGCAATGTTGAGTACGAATTTTCATTAGTTGAAATATGGGATAAATATACTCCTGTTCAAAATGCATTTGCTTATTCACCGCCTTTATACACAACCACTACCAGAACAACTTCTCTTCAATATGGCATAAACGAACCACAGCTTATTCCGGGTAAAAAATATGCGTGGCGTATAAAAGCCAAAGCACTACTTGGCGCCGAAGAAATTGGAGTTTTTAAAAATAATGGTTACAGCGAAATTTACTCTTTTACCTACGAAGTATTCTGTACAGCGCCATTAGCCATTAATACAGAGGGAATCAGCGAAAATCAGGCAAAAATTACCTGGAGCGGCAGTATTGATAATTTCGATTATCAGGTAAAATACAGAGAGAAAAATGCCAACTCAGAATGGTATGATCTTGTAACACCTAGAGAAAATGTTACAATCAGTAATTTAAAACCAAAAACTACTTACGAATATACCGTTGGTGCATCTTGCGATGTTGGCAAATACACTCCTAGCAATGTAAAAGAATTTACAACTCTTGAGAGAGACGAAATAGCTTTTCAGGGTTGTGGTATAAAACCAGATCCAGCTGATTTAGCCAATAAAAATCCATTACCAGAACTTTTTCCAAATGATGTCATTGCTGCCGGTGATTTCCCAATTGTGGTTATACACTCAACCGGAAGTAACGGAAATTTTTCAGGAGATGGATATGTAACACTTCCTTTCCTTGAAAAATTCAGAAAGCTAATCGATGCTGCTGATGCCTTAGGAGGAGATAAAATCAATATTGGTCAATTCTCCCGTATTAGAATTACGTTTAACAACATTGGTGTAAATACCGATTTCAAATTGATTTCCGGGGAAATTATTGCTTCTTATGACCCAAATTGGGGTGGTATTCTCGATGGTGATAAAGTCCTTACCGATATTTTGGGCAGCGACGGTAAACCTATTGAAGGGAAAGTTGATTATGAAGTAAAATCGGCTACATTAAATCCAGACGGAAGTACCACAATTACAGGTCCAAACGGGCAGACGACAACAATTCCAAAATCTTCTTATAATCAGGTTTATACAGATAGTAAAGGAAATACTGTTACGATACCTGCAAACGGAAAAGGAGAACCTACTATTTCATCAGGTGCTGAAGGAGGAAAAGCTCTTGCCGCAAACACTAACGGTGTGTCTAACAGTGGTGAAGTTACACAAATATCTTCTCCTGATGTTAAAATCACTTTCTATGACAGTCCAAATAGCTTATACGCTTTTGACTCACAACCTGAAAAAGGTTCTCAAAAACTTTTGGCTACTTACGAAACAATTGCCACACAATCTGGCGATAAGTATAAGGTAAATTACAAAGCCGTTTCAGACTTAAATGGTCCTGATAAAATAATTGCTAAGGCTGAATTTAAAAACGGAAAAACGCAAAAAGATATTGTATTTAAAACCAATACCGGAGCAGCTGTAAATGCTGAATGGAAATCTAATACCGAAGCTGAAATCAAGCTTACCAAAAAACTAGATTTTGCCAAACAAAGTATTATTGCTACTGTAAAAGGTGCGAAAGAGAAGAATCCAGCAGATTCAACTAAAACTGTTGAAGGTAAATCTCAAATTGCAGGTAAAATAAATGTTTGGGACCTGACTAAAAAATCAGCCATAAGCATAACTTTATTAAGCATTAACAAAGCGATCGCTCCAAGTGCCGGTGAAGCAAAAAAATTCCTTAATGATGTTTATAACAAAGTTGGAGTTACGTTTGATGTTACTTCTCAAAGTGTAAATATCGAAACATTACCAAACCAAATCGAATGTGGTGATAGTGACCTTTTAAACGTATATACCGGAGGCCAAAACGATATCATTAGCCAGATAGAATCTAGCCCCGATTTTAAATACAATGAGAAAACATATTATGTTTTATACACCGGAAAAATTGGTCAAAACGGATATGATGGTTTTATGCCACTTGGAGGTCAATATGCTTTTGTATTTGACAACACTCTAAAAACGGCTGCCCACGAATTAGGCCACGGTATATTTGGTTTAAAACATCCATTCTCATCTAACGCAGAATCTGGAAAAACCGATCTTTTAATGGATTATGGAACCGGTACTGTATTATCTCATAACGATTGGGATATTATTCACAGTGGCGGATGGAAATTCTATGGTTTCCAAAAGAGTTCATCCGGAGCTTTGGCTGGTGGATTTGGATTAACACCAAATTGGGGATTTGTAAAAACTAATGAAAATACTGTAATAACCGGTGAGGGAGTTCCAATAGTAGGTGAAGGAATGCTTGGAGGTTTTGAAAGTACCGAAAATAATGTTAGTGTAAATTATATTTGGAATACTACAAGTAAGACCTATAAGGTAAACGGTACCGGAGCCGATTATCCCGCTTCAAACTATGTAAAAGTATCAGATGATAAAGCTATTATTTGGTTAATATATAAGAATAATGAAGTTTGTAATAATAGAAAATATATTAGAACAAATTATGGTGCAATTAAAAATTATCTTCCTAAAGAAAATCAAGCAGGCTTAAAAACTTATATTGATAAAATTGATAAAATAGCCAAAGCAGATAAATTAACAATATACTCTAACACTTTAGGCTGCGTTGAAAGTAGTAACACTTCGGGAAATAATTCTGGTGGTTATGTTTATGCAGAATATAAATTGGATGGAGAAACAATAAATATTTCAAGTGATAATAAATCAAAATTAGATAACTTTTTTAGCGCATTATCTGAAGTTTATGGTAAGGGCGTCAAGGTTATTACATATCCAAAGGGTTCTTCTAAAAAAGCAGATGCAGATGCAGCCTATAAAGCGGAAATAAGTGCGGGTAGAGCAGCTGTTGAACTTGAGGTTGATTCTAATGGCGGAGTTACTAAAGCAGTATTTAATATAGAATCAATAATAGGAGTTGGTAATGTTTGTATAGCTAACCTTGTTGAAGCCAAAATAGCTCAGAAGAAAAAAGACAACCCTGATTTTGATACTGAAGGGATAGAAAGTGTCATTTTTAAAGTTTATTATTCCCTTCAATCATTTGTCGAATGTAGTTTAGGAGAAGAAAATAATAAAGACAGTTTTTTAGCTGGATTTTTATATGAGTTTTGTCAAACATTAGATGTACCTCAATTAGTAGGAGGTCTAAAGCAGTTAGGCGTAGGAATTCTAAAATATTCGTTGATAGAAACCCCAAAAGGTTATCTGCAACAAATGAAGAATATTTTTGAGGTTTCTAAAAAATTAGCAGCCCATGAGGTTATTACGCAACAAGATATGATATCTGTTATAATAAACCCAGCTGCTTATGAAAAGTATAAACAAGTAAAAGAAGCAGCACATAACTTCTACGGTATATTTATAACCAAAGGTAACCCTTGGCGCTATGGCAGATTGACTATGATGGTCGTGCCAGTTGTGCTAACATTAGGAGAATATTCGGCTGTTGTAGCAGCACGTTTGGGGATAGATGCAGCAAAATTTGCAAGAATATGTCAAACCTTAAATAGGGCTACAAATTTAGGTTTTGAAATAGCTGTGTTTGGAGCAGGAAAAATAATTAAACCATTTGTAAAAGGACTTTCTACAATTGAAAGAACAAGTAATGTAGTAACTAGTAATGTAGATGAAATTGTAGCATTAACTGATGATGTTGCTACAAATGAAACAATAATAGCAAGCGTAGTCGACGATGTAGAACAACTCCCTAAAAATGTAGTATCATTAGGTGCAGAAGACATAACCAAAGCCCAAAAATACCTTTCAAAAATAGGGAATGCAGGAGACAAAGTCTACTTAATTGTACACGGTAGTGGAGAAACATTTAGTGTAGTAAGAAATGGCATGTCTGATGTCGTTATGAACCACAAGGCGCTAGCTTATTGGCTCATAAAAAACAATTTGAAAAACAAGAATATTGTTTTACTTTCGTGTAGTGATTTAAATTCCGCTCAGAATCTAGTCAACAAGCTAGGCGGTACCAGCAAGGTTACCGCATGGGAAGGTGCCGTAACAGTTTTTGAAAATGGTGCTATCAGAGGAGAAGGCGTTTGTAAAGAGTTTTCTCCAGGTAATATAAGTAAAACCCTTTCTGAGTCAGAGATTCCTAAAGGAACTGCTGGGGTTGAAAGTGGTGAGAAAGTCGTTTTAGGAGCTAATACAGCTGGGAATCTTGTACCAAATAGCTTAATTGCAAAGCTTACACAAAGTGGAGCAAATAAATTAAAGGCTTGGACAAGTAGTAAAAGTTTAAATTTTGTAGATGAAGCTGGAAATGTTCTAACTAATACGAATGCAGAAGCGAAGATTTTTAGCAAAATTGATGATGCAATTGGTAATAAAAAAGTACTCGAAACTTTTGAAGATACGGAAGGTCGAATGTCTGTATTGCTAGAAACTGATGGTGTTACTCATGATTTAATTACAATTGAGAAAAATGTAGATGGAAAATACTGTATGCACAAATATAATAGGGCTTACAATCCTGATGCTAATTTAAATTATCCAGTTAATGCAAGTACAAATAGACTAGTTCCTGATTTTGATGGAACTAAATATCTAGATATTGATTGTCAAGATGTAATTAATTTAATTAAAAAAGAAAAAGGAAGTGGAAGTGGAATTAAAATCAAGATGACTAGAGGTAATAGAAATGCAGATTACTCTGCTGCAAATAAAATTGTACAAAAATATATTCCAGGTTTTACCAAACCTGAGAAGTACACTTGGCATCATATGGATGATCTAATAGTTGATGCAAATGGTGATGCTTGGTGTACCATGCAGTTGGTTGAGACAACGGCTCATGCAGCTGCCGGAATGAGACACTCTGGTGCAGTAGCTCAATTAGAAAAATATTATTCAAAATTTAGTGATTAAAATATGAGAAAGTTAACATTAAGCGATAGGTTTTTGCCACATCAATATACTAGAATTGAAAATGAAGTTGGTATCAAAATACCTCAGACCATTAAAGATTTTATTTCAGAATATGCTGATTTGTCAGTAAAGGAAAATAAGTTTATAAATAATGATGGGAAATTATTTGAGATTTCACAATTTATAACTTATAGGATGATGTACGATTTTACCAAAGAATTCAAGGAAGAAGGCTTAGGGAAAAAACTGCCCTTTGCTATAGATAATGGAGGTTGGGTATTTTGTATATCATTTGATGAAGAGTCTATGGATAAAATTGTGTTATATCAAATGGAAATGGAGTGGAAAACAAAAAATGATGCTTTTGAATTAGTAGCCAATAGCTTTGACGAATTTATAAACGGTTTACAAGAAGAAACTGCTGACGATCTCTAGAACAATGAAAGAAGAATAATATTCTCTTTTTTATAAAGCTCAAAAGCCCTGAAAAATTTTCAGGGCTTTTTTATTTTTAAGTCTTTGAGTAACTTTTCTTATTCCTATTTTTCTTCAACAAAATTGGCGCGTATACCTCCTAGTTGATATACTTTATTGATAGTTTCACTTTCGATAATTATGTCTTGGTAAAAAAAATTCTTTTTTACTGATTTGGCATCAAATGGTATCACTTTAGACAAATAATAACCACTGCCGGCAATATCAATAATTAATACTTTATCATCTTTTGAAAGAGTAACCGGAATAGAAAATTCACCTGTTTTTGGATTTACTTTCACCGGAGTTGGTTCATTATTAATATTAAGCGTCAATTCTGGATATGTCACTTCGTCTAAAGGTTTATGGGTTTTGTCATCTAATAATTTCCCTTTAACTATTATAGAAATTTTCATTTTTACAGATTGGTTAACGGCAATTTTACCAACGAGATGATGAGTTGGTTCTACAGATATCTCGGTTACAACAGGTTCTTTTTCTTGCGCTACAACACTCGATGTTAGTAAAACCGAAGCAGCAATTGCCGCATATTTAAGATTATTCATCCTGGAAGTTTCACTATAAACAAATTCGCTTTCTAATTGCGTTGCTTTAACTCTTGCGCAGATATTTTTATCTTTATTCTCTACCATAAATCTGGCGATTTCAGCATTTGTTTTTCTACTTAAATCAATCACATTTTTGGCACATAAATCACAAAATGAACCTTTTGAATTTGGAATCATTTTATCAAAATTTTCAGAACAAGGACTTGCTATTTCTAAGGTGAATTTCTTTTTCATATGCTGTTTTATTACGTTAAAATCATTTCGAGACGATTATTACTTATATAGAGCATATTTTGAACAGAAAGGTTGGGATGATCTTAAAATTATTATTTTTTTTACGATTATTCTTATTTTAATACCTTCTTAAGAGCTATAAATCAAATTAACTATTATATTTGCCGATCTCAAATCTAGATTAATTTTTAAACAAACATTTATGCAAACATCTAAATACACCAAATTTGCTGTAATTGCCTTGGTGATTTTATTTATAGTGATTAGCGTTATAAGCTAGAAACACTTTAAAGTCAAACAATAAAAGCTCTGAAAATTTTCAGAGCTTTTATTGTTTGTAACGGTTTTAAACTAGCTGCACAAATTATAAAAAATCATATAAACTAGTATATTTGAAGTACTCCAAATTATTAAAACCAATTTATGAAAACACTTAAATGCAATAAAATTACCGTTATTATTATGGCAATTTTATTTGTTACTATTAGCACAATGAGCTGTAGTACACATACCCACACACCTACTGCCGGGAATTCAGGCAAAATTCCGCCTGGACAAGCAAAAAAAATGTCAGGAAGTAAAAGCGCAAAAGCTTACGCACCGGGACAACAAAAGAAAAAATAATAGACACTAAAAAGTCTTCTGAATAATCTTTAGAAGACTTTTTTATTTTTTCTAAATATAAAACAAACTATTTTCCGCATTAGCTGAAATCTTATTCTGAATTTAGATATCTTTCCCTAATATTTTCTATATAAAATAAATGGAACAAGAAAAAAATCGCCTAAGAATATTCACAAATCACGAAACCATATTAAGAGATTCTATAAAATGGTACAATGCAACTTACAATACAGACTTTGTTTTTGTAGAATACATTGGTGATGAAGTCAACTTTGCTATTGTAGAATTTAAAAATGCTAATTTTAATCAGGTTTTTGATTTAGGCAGAATACATGGCGGTTCAGTAGAAGCAGTTGACAAAAATATATCAAATCCCAGATCTAGTTTTATGTAAAGATTTTTTTCTAAGAAAGTTAAACCTTGCCTGAACTTTACTTGTTTCTTAATTTACAAAAAGATGAAATATAAATTTGAACAGCATAATTATTTTGATGAAAATGACAACCTTAATAAGTCATCATCAATATTAATAATTAAGAATCAAGAGAATTATGGTGAATATTTTTCTACTGAAATATTAAATTTAAAATTAGATTATTTAAAGGAAATTGTCCAATCACTAGAAAAAGTTTTATCTGGTGAATTACAGTATTATGATTTTGGTTATGAAGTTTATTCTATTGAATGTAAAAAAGAAATATCTCAGGTTATTGATACTTATAATTATTGGAAATGTATTGCCGAAATCCCCACTCAGGAAGTATATGAGTTACTAAAAGATTGGAAAGATTATTTGATTAATAATTCTAAAATAGAAAAAGATATTAATGATTTAGATAATCAGATTACTTATGACTTATTTGATGGAATAACCTTATTTGAGGCAACTAACTCCTATGATAATTGGCTAAGTTCTGAAGATTATTCTGTTTATAGCAATTCATATATAGAAATACAGAACGAAAGAATTTACTTCTTTAAAGAAAATTTAAAACCATTATCTACTTTTAGATATTTTAACAAGCAGCAACTTGAGTTACTAACTGAAAAATACAATCTAAAAATAAAAGAAGAGGATAATGTTTTTTATGCTTACGCCGAGAATCATCTTTCAAGAAGATTAGAAATTTCTCAAAATGACAAACTAACTGTTATTTACGCTCTTACAGGACAATATGGCCCTGAAGGCATTTTCATTTATGGAGTTTACAAAAATTAAAGAATACCTTTTGGTTTGAAATCTTCTATCATAATTCCATAAGTTTTCCCGAGGTAAAAGGCATCTTCTTTACTTAATTTATCCGATTCTATAGTTGCGAAAAAAGTGCCATCGTGATTCTCAAAAGCTACAATCTTAATATCAAGATTATTGCTTTTATTGTATGAATCTATCAGATTTTGCAAATCTTCAGGATCATCCCAAGTAGCTATATTTATTTTCATCTTAACTACTATTTTGAATTCTACATTAGTAATCATAGAAATGAAGGTGCATAAAATACAAATTTTGTATTTCATTGAAAAAAGCAGTAAGTACAAAAAACCTTCTGAAAGGAGGATCTTTAGAAGGTCTTTTTCACTATTCCAAAAAATTTAACTTTACTAATAAACAACATAAAAAACTAACTAACTATTTAAAAATTATCCTTAACCTTATTTTGAAGTGATTTTTTTAGATGGAGCATTTGTTATTTTTAGCAAATAAGTTCCTTCCGGCAAATCGTTTATGCTCATCGAATTATTACCTATTATTTTTTGTCCTTGCGAGAAAACCTCAACATTTTTTGAAACTCCGTTCACATCGCTTGAAGCAATAATAGTTGTATTTGGTGATGCTGCTTTTACAGTAGTTTTTCCTTTTGTATTTGTCGTAGTCGCTTTTGCAGCAACTACAGGCTCCACAATATTTATCACAGGTTTAGAATTATCATAAAGTTCTGTAACCTGACTATCTGTTAGCGCAACATCATAAATTTTTAAATCATCTACATCAGCATTAATTCCAACAGTTGTATTTATTTCTCCTAATCTAAAAATGTTTCCTTTAGTAGAACGACTGATTCCATTAGCAGATTTAAGCAATTGTCCATTTCTATAAATCTTCGAAACCCTGCCATCATACGTTATGGTATAATTGTACCAAGTATCTTTTACCAGCGGCGTCGAAACAATAACATCATTTGTAGCTCCCCAACCAGCCAAACTTAAGTCTGAGTTTGACGAAGCTGTTCCTTGCTGCAATAATCCGCAATATTGAGCACTATAAGCCGTTCCGTATCCCCAAATATAGTTCGCTGAAGAAATATCATTTAGCTTAACCCAGATACTTACCGTTCTTGCACTATTTTCCTGAGGAAGATTATCAATTACAGCTTCTAGAGCTTTATTGCTTAGTCGCTGTGCTCCTTTTGCAACTCCTGCTCTATCGTTTACGAAATTATTCGTTCCCATAAATGAAGTTGTGTTCGCGGTATTATTTAAAGTACCATTGAAATTAAATTCCTGAATCGGATTTTGTGCATTAACATTCAAATAACTTACAAACATTAATGTGAGTAGCAATTTTTTCATAATAGTAGATTTAGGGTATTAAAAAACTCTGTGTCATTTTAACACTGCTAAACTATATTATTATGCATTTGAGCGAAAATTTTTTCGATAACTAACCTAAATAATCGTTAAAATAACCAAAATCGATGATTTCACACGCTTAATTACATTTACTTATACTTTTTTTAATAATAATATTAAAATAATAATTTTACTTCAATCAAAACCAAATAATCTTACGTATAAATACGTTATTTATAATTAAATCAGAAAAATTAACATTCGCTCAAAATCAAAAATATCTGAATATTAAATACATATCAATTCTGTAGAAGTTCTGGAATACTTCAAAAAAAAACTCCATTCGCAGAAACGAATGGAGTTATATATTTTAGAAAGCAATACTTATTATCAGTACCTCATCCTTGGCAATTCTTAGTTTTGACCATTTGTTATTTTCAACAAATAAGTACCTTCAGGTAAGTCACTAATATTAGTAGTATTGTTTCTGATTATTTTTTTTCCTTGCGAAAAAACCTCAACTTTTTTTGCAATCACGTTACCTTCTGATGCGTTTTTACCGTCAGTTTTTACGTTTGCCGTTCCTTTTTTTACTGTTAATGAGTTTTCCCCCTCGGTTGTTGCAGGTTTTGAACTGTTATAAGATTCCATAACCTGCTCGTCTGTCATAGCAACATTATAAATTTTAAGATCGTCTACATCAGCATTAATCCCAAGTGCTGTATTCATTTGTCCTAATTTAAGAATATAACCTTTTGTTGCCCGTACAATTGCATCTGATGATTTTAACAATTCACCATTACGATAAATTTTAGATGTAGTCCCATCGTAAGTAACACTATATTGATACCAAACACCTTTGGCAAGCGGCGTTGCAACTATTACATTATTAGTAGTTCCCCAACCTGCTAAACTTAAATCAGACGTTGATCCAGTTGCAGCTTGTTGCACCAAACCAAAATATTGTGTATTTATCGGGCTTCCATAACCAAAAATATAATTTACCGAAGTAATTGCATTAAATTTCACCCAAACTGAAATTGTTCTTGGTTTATTATCCTGTGGAAGATCTCCAACAACGGTCTGCAAAAATTTATTTGTAAGTCGGATAGCGCCATTAGCAACTCCATTTCTGTCATTAGCAAAAGTCGAAGATCCTAAAAAGGAAATTGTCTTATCGCTATTACTTGTATTTCCGTCGAAATTAAATTGCTGAACGGGATTTTGAGCATTTACATTAAAGAAACTTACAAACATTAATGTCAGTAATAATTTATTCATATTGACAGATTTTAGAGGTATTTAAAAAGGCGTTTATCTAATAATACTAGTATTATAATATATCTAGTCGAATTTATTCCGCAACGAACTCAAATAATCAAAATTGATGCGCTAAAATTTTCGATTAAATTTACTTATACAGTTGTAAATTTTGTTAAAACTATAAATTTTATTCAACTTACCAAACGATATTCAAGTTTAAATACAGTATTCTCATAAAAATAAAATTTTGTGGCAATAAAATACAATTTACACCACTTTTTTGTAAAAATGTTTTTACAAAAAAAACTCCATTTGTGAAAACAAATGGAGTTCTATATTTTTAAAGTTTTTTTCTACTTTACGAATTCAATTTTTTGAACTTCTTCTTCATTGATACTATCAAAGAATCCTTGTTCATTCATCCAGTCATCACTAAATACTTTACTCATATAGCGTGATCCGTGATCCGGGAAGATTGCAATAATATTACTGTCTTTTGTAAACTCTCCTTCTTCTGCATATTGTCTGATTGCCTGCATTACTGCTCCAGAAGTATATCCAACAAATAAACCTTCTTTTCTAGTGATCTCTCTGGCTGAGTGAGCACTTTCTTCATCGGTTACTTTTATGAATTTATCTATAATATCAAAATCCGTAGCCGATGGTATCAGGTTTTTACCTAAACCTTCTATACGGTAAGGATAAATTTCTTTGTTATCGAATTCTTTTGTTTCGTGGTATTTCTTCAATACTGACCCAAAAGCATCTACTCCTAAAATTCTAATATTTGGATTTTGCTCTTTTAAGAATTTTGCAGTTCCTGAGATAGTTCCTCCTGTTCCGCTACAAGCAACAAGGTGTGTAATTTGCCCTTTAGTCTGTTCCCAAATTTCAGGACCTGTAGTGTTGTAATGAGCATCAATATTTAGTTGATTAAAATATTGATTGATGTAAACAGAACCTTTTGTTTCTTCGTGTAGGCGTTTGGCGACATTATAATATGACCTTTCATCATCTGCTGAAACGTGTGCAGGGCAAACATATACTTTTGCTCCCAAACTTCTCAACATGTCAATCTTGTCTTTCGATGATTTTGAACTTACTGCCAAAATACAATTGTAACCTTTAATAATGCTTACCATTGCTAGACTAAAACCTGTATTACCAGATGTTGTTTCTATAATGGTGTCTCCCGGTGACAGAATTCCCTTTTTCTCGGCTTCTTCAATAATATATAACGCTATTCTATCTTTTGAGGAATGTCCTGGATTAAAAGCTTCCACCTTTGCGTAGAAATTTCCTTCTAAGTCGTCGGTAATTTTATTTAGCTTAATAAGTGGGGTGTTACCTATTAATTCTAAAACATTATTATAAGCGTTTATTTCTTCTTTCATAAAAAAATAGTTAATCAAAGGCATTTTAAAATAACCTTGATAGGTTGCAAATTTAACAAAAAATTTCTAATTAGCTTTTAATTTTTTCTAAATCTAATAAAAAACTAAATTCTTTTGCTAAGTCTTTTAAAGCCTCAAAACGTCCTGAAGCTCCGCCGTGTCCCGCATCCATATTGGTATCTAAAAACAAAAGATTATTATTTGTTTTCACATTTCTCAATTTGGCTACCCACTTGGCTGGCTCCCAATATTGTACCTGCGAATCGTGCAATCCGGTTGATACATACATATTTGGATAATCTTGCGCTTTTACGTTATCGTAAGGTGAATACGACAACATATAATCATAATATTCTTTCTTGTTTGGGTTTCCCCATTCGTCATACTCTCCGGTTGTCAATGGAATGCTATCATCTAACATTGTTGTAATAACATCGACAAAAGGCACCTGAGCAATAACTCCGTTGTATAATTCCGGGGCTTCATTTATGATAACTCCCATTAAAAGTCCTCCTGCTGATCCTCCTTCTGCATACAAATGTTTAGAGGATGTATATTTTTCGTTAATTACAAATTTAGAGCAATCGATGAAATCTGTAAAGGTATTTTTCTTTTTTAACAGTTTTCCGTCTTCATACCATTGTCTTCCCAAATCTTCTCCTCCTCTGATATGAGCAATTGCATAAACAAATCCGCGGTCTAACAAAGAAAGTCTTGTTGATGAAAAATAAGTATCCATTGTGATTCCGTATGATCCATATGCGTAAAGTAATAACGGATTTTTACCGTCTTTATTTAATCCTTTGCGATAAATCATCGAAATTGGCACTTTTACTCCATCTCTGGCAGTTGCCCAAACACGTTCTTCGACGTAATTTTCTTTATCAAATTTACCACCTAAAACCTGTTGCTCTTTTAAGATTTCTTTGGTTTTAGTCTTCATATTAAAATCAATTACAGACGATGGCGTTGCAAGAGATTGATAACTATATCTCAAAACATCTGTATCAAAATCAATATTTGAAGTTGTAAAGGCGTTATAAGTTTCGCTGCCAAATGGAAGATAATAATCAGGCTCACCATTCCAAGGCATTATACGAATATGATTTAAACCGTTTGAGCGCTCTTCTACAACTAAATAGTTTTTAAAGATTTCTATGTCTTCTAATAAAACATCTTCGCGATGCGGAATCAGATCTACCCAATTTTTCTTTCCTGTTTTATTCTCAGGCGTTTTCATCAATTTAAAATTGGTCGCCTCATCTTTATTAGTCAGAACATAAAACGAGTCTTCAAAATGCGAAATACTATATTCTAAACCACGAACACGCTTTTGAAATACTTCAAATTCTCCATCAGGATTATCTGAGTTCAAAATTCTATATTCAGTCGTTAAAGTACTTCCTGAACTAATAACGATATATTTTCTAGATTTTTCTTTACCTACAGAAACATTAAAAGTATCATCAGTTTCATTAAAAACCAAAACATCATCTACTGAATCTGTATTTAATTTATGTTTGAAAATTTTATCAGCTCTTAAAGTAACTTCGTCTTGTTTGGTATAAAAAACTGTTTTATTATCATTTGCCCAAACAGATCCGCCTGTAGCATTTTCGATTTTATCAGACAGAATTTCTCCTGTTTCTAAGTTTTTAAACTGAATCGTATAAATTCTTCTTCCAACAATATCAACTCCAAAACTGGCAAATTTGTTATCTGGACTTATACTTAAACCGCCTAATTTAAAATAAGCATGTCCTACTGATAATTCATTACAGTTGAACAAAATTTCTTCTTCCGCCGAAAGGCTTCCTTTTTTTCTGGCGAAAATTGGGTAATCCTTTCCGGTTTCGAAACGGGTAATATAAAAATATCCATTATAAAAATAAGGAACAGACGAATCGTCTTCTTTAATTCTGCCTTTCATTTCTTCATACAAACTATCCTGAAGACCTTTTGTATGCGCTGTCATGCTTTGGTAGAATGCATTTTCCTGATTTAAATAATCGATAACCTCAGGATTTTCGCGATCGTTTAGCCAAAAATAATTATCAATTCGGGCTTCTTTATGTTTTTTTAATGTTTTGGGAATTTCTTTGGCCTTTGGAGCCATTATATCGTTTTGCATTGATTAAGCATTGGTTTGTAAATTCGGAGTTGCAAAAATACTACAATCACAATAGAACGGAATTAATTTTTTCATAAAATATTCTATTGATATAATACAGCAATATACTAATTTTGTATGAAATAATTTAAAAATCAACAAAAAATGGATTTAATGGGAATGATGGGTAAACTTAAAGAAACCCAACAAAAAATTGAAGATACAAAAAAGCGTCTGGATACAGTTTTAATTGACGAACAAAGCGCTGATGGATTATTAAAAGTAACGCTTACCGCAAATAGAAAAGTAAAATCAATCTCTATCGACGACTCTTTACTGGAAGATAAAGAACAACTGGAAGATTACCTTGTAGTAACGCTAAACAAAGCAATAGAAAGAGCTACAAGCGTTAATGAGCAAGAACTTGATGCTGTTGCAAAAATGGATATGCCAATGATTCCAGGGATGGATAATTTGTTTAAATAAGGTTCAAAGGCTTAAAAAAGGTTTAGAGGGACAAAGGTTTTTTCGCTTAACGCATAAACTTTGAATTCTTCTCAATCAAAACAAAAAAAAAGAAAGACGCATTAAAAAAATGCGTCTTTCTTTTTTAAACTTTATAGCCTTGGACTTTTTTTTCAAAAACCTTTGTCCCTCTGAACCTTTGAACCTTCTTAAAACCTTCTTCCTAAAACTTCTGAAGCGTTTCAATTACATACGTATGCATTACTTCTTTATAATCTAAATGCGTTACGATTCTCAATTTATTATGTCCCATTGAACTTATTAAAATGTTCTTTAGTTTTAATTTTTCAATCAAAAGCTGATCGCTATAACCTTCGGCCAATGAGAAAATCAAAATATTGGTTTCAACTGGCTCAATATGAGACACCCAAGGTTTTGTGCTTAAAATTGCTGCAATTTCTTTGGCTCTTCTGTGATCTTCTGCAAGTCTTTCGATATTATTAGCCAAAGCAAACAATCCGGCTGCTGCCAAATATCCAACCTGACGCATTCCCCCACCTAATATCTTTCTGATTCTCAACGCTCTACGGATATCAGCTTTAGTTCCAAGTAAAATAGAACCAATTGGAGCACCTAATCCTTTTGACAAACAAACCGAAATTGTATCGAAAATCGCTCCAAATTCCTTCGGGTTTTGTCTCTTGGCAACCAATGCATTCCAAATTCTGGCTCCATCAAGATGAAACTTCAGATTATTTGCATCACAAACCTTCTTTATCTCTTTTAAATCATCTAATTCATAACAAGCTCCACCACCTTTATTTGTTGTATTTTCTACACATACTAAACTCGTTAAAGGACTGTGGTAAAACTCGGGATCATTAATCGCTGCTGCAACCTGAGCTGCATTTATCATTCCGCGATGTCCGTCTAACAAACAGCATGAAACGCCACTATTAAAAGAAACTCCTCCTCCTTCATAATGATAAACGTGTGCATATTTATCGGCAATTAATTGCTCTCCTGGCTGTGTATGTAATTTAATAGCGGTTTGGTTTGCCATAGTTCCTGACGGAAAAAAAAGTCCGGCTTCCATTCCAAAAAATTCAGCAACTTTAGTCTCCAATTCAATAACTGTAGGATCTTGCCTGTATACGTCATCGCCAACATGAGCGTTAAACATATACTGCAACATTTCGTATGTTGGTTTGGTAATGGTATCGCTAATTAAATTTATTTCCATATTCTAAAAAGTGTATCTTTTTTGTGCAGCAAAATTACGTATTACAAACAGTTATTCTTGGTAAGTTTTACTAAAATTTAACTTGTTACATACTATAAAACCAAATTAACGTAATATTTGCAAAAAACATATAAAACTAATATAATATTCTAAATCTGACTTATAATTTTAGAAACTATTTTACTTATTAAAATAATAAATCTATTTCACACATACACAATACTATAAACAATCATTGTCCGTGATAATTTTATAAGCAACATAATAACTTCTGATATTCTTAAACTAAATAACCTCTACACAAGTTGAATTTGCCTATGAAATCTATCCTATTATTCATCACTTAAACTTTTGAATATACTTTCTTATTCTGTTAAAATATTTTCAATATTCTGAAAACTATATCTTATTTTTGTACAACAAAATTACGTATTTACAAATCGTTCATTTTGATGAAGTTTGATCAAAATCCAGTTTTTAAACAATTACGTAATATTTACAAAAAACCTATAAAACCATTATTAATTTATGACAACTACCGAGCAAATAAAAGGTATTGTGGAGCGCCTTGGTGCGTTGAGGAGGTATCTTTGACGTTGATGCCAAGCTAATCGAAATTGCCAACGAAGAAGAAAAAACCTTCGCACCCGACTTTTGGAACAATGCAAAAGAAGCCGAAGTCATTGTAAAAAACCTTCGAAACAAGAAAAAATGGATCGAAGATTACAACAAAGCCATCGAACTTACAGATGAATTGCAACTGGCGTATGATTTCTATAAAGAAGGAGAACTTTCTGCAGAAGAATTAGACGAACATTACAACATTACACAAACTCATATCGAAAACATTGAGTTCAAAAACATGCTTTCTGACGAAGGTGACAGTTTAAGTGCCGTAGTGCAAATTACCGCCGGCGCCGGAGGAACTGAAAGTTGTGATTGGGCAGGAATGCTGATGCGTATGTATATGATGTGGGGCGAAAGTTATGGTTACAAAATAAAAGAACTGAACTTTCAGGCTGGCGAGGTTGCCGGAATCAAAACCGTTACACTCGAGTTTGAAGGTGATTATTCTTTTGGATATTTAAAAGGAGAAAATGGTGTACATCGTTTAGTCAGAATTTCTCCTTTTGATAGTAATGCCAAACGTCACACTTCATTTGCTTCTGTTTATGTTTATCCGCTTGTTGATGATAGTATCGAAATCGACATTAATCCTGCCGATATCGAAATTACAACTTCTCGTTCTAGTGGAGCCGGAGGACAAAACGTAAATAAGGTAGAGACCAAAGTACAATTAGTACACAAACCTACCGGAATTCAGATTCAGTGTTCTGAAACCAGATCCCAGCAAGACAACAGACAGCGTGCCATGCAAATGTTACGTTCACAATTGTATGAAATCGAATTGAAAAAACAACAAGCACAACGTGCCGATATTGAAGCCGGAAAAATGAAAATCGAATGGGGTTCGCAAATACGTAATTATGTAATGCAACCTTATAAATTAGTAAAAGACGTTCGCACAGGTTATGAAACCAGCGATGTTGATGGCGTTATGAACGGAAATATTGACCCATTTCTGAAAGCATTCCTGATGATGATGGGACAAAAAGAGGAAGAATAGTTATTAGTATTCAGTATTCGGTCGCAGTTTTCAGTAAACTGAGACTCAATACTGAGACTGTAAACCGTAAACTAAATAAAAAAGCTATGATCAAGTGGGCAGACATAATTCGTTATACAAATAAAGGAAATCCGGTTCCGGAGAAAAGAGTCGAGAAAACACCGGAAGAATGGAAACAGATCTTAACGCCTGAAGAATTTCAGGTAACACGCTTAAAAGGTACCGAAAGATCTTTTAGTTCTGAACTTTGCAGTTTGTTTGATCCGGGAATCTATGAATGTAAATGTTGTGGAACTTTGCTTTTTGATGCTTCAGAAAAGTTTGAATCAGGAACAGGCTGGCCCTCTTTTACACAACCTCTAAAAGAAAATGCAATCGCATATCATGCCGATAAATCATACGGAATGATTCGCGTTGAAGTTGTTTGCAATACTTGTGATGCGCATCTGGGACACGTTTTTCCTGATGGACCCGAGCCAAGTGGTTTGCGATATTGTATTAATGCTATTTCGTTATCCAAAATAACAGAATAAATATTTTAAAAGCGATTCCTTTTTTCAAAAGTGAATCGCTTTTTACATTTTAACCTAAGCTCAAAAAATAATGCAAACCTATATTGCTTTTCTGCGTGGCATAAATGTCAGTGGACAAAAACTTATTAAAATGGAAACTTTAAGATCCATATTAACAGAGCTTCCCATTGAAAAAATAAGCACTTATATTCAGAGCGGAAATATTATTTTTACTAGTAATCTTACTAATATTTCCGATTTAGAAAATCAGATCGCAAATAGTATCGAAAAACATTTTGGCTATCAGGTTCCTGTGTTAATTTTAACTCTTAAAGAATTACAAAAATGCGCTGAACAAAATCCATATTCTGATCATAATATAAATGATCCTGCACAGCCATATGTTACTTTTTTATCAAAAGAACCAGCAATTACAGATCTTGAGCTTTTTAAATCAATCGATTTCAGAGAAGATAAACACATAACAATCAACAAAGTAATGTATATCATCTATCCCAATCCAACAGGAAATTCAAAACTTACAAATAGCATAATCGAGAGCAAACTAAAAGTAAAAGCAACGACCAGAAACTGGAAAACAATTAATAAATTGATAGAATTAATGTTAATTTTGTAATATTAGGAGCATTATTTTAAACACTTTTTAACAAACACAAAAAAAATATTAGGTAATTAGAATCTAATTGATTTTATTTGGCAAAAATTAACCCTAAGTCAATTAAATTTACTCAATGAAATCCTATTCAATTCAAGAAATCAATGAAGTTATAAATGGCGTAATTTACGGCAATACTTCACAAAGCATTACTGCAACAGAGCAATTAGAAAAAGCTACAACTTCAGAAATTTCATTTATAGGAAACAAAAAATACGAAAAATTTTGGTCTGCTTCAAATGCAGCTGTTGCAGTAGTTAACGAAGATATTTCGATAGAACCAGGAGAAAATCGCGCTTTTATAAAAGTAAAAAATGCCGATTTAGCAATGTCTCAGATTTTGGCTCTTTTTGCCCCTCCTACTCCTTTATTTCACAATGACATTCACAGAACAGCTGTTGTAGATGAAACCGCAATTATTGGCGAAGGCGCAAGAATTGGTGCTGGTTGCTACATTGGACCAAAAGTTGAAATTGGTGCTTACACTACTATTTATCCAAACGTAACAATTCTGGACGAATGTACTATTGGTAAAAACACGATTATTTGGTCAGGAACAGTAGTTCGCGAACGTTGTCATATTGGTAACGATTGTATTATTCACCCTAATGCAACAATTGGAGCTGACGGTTTTGGATTTCGTCCTTGCAGCGAAAAAGGTTTGGTGAAAATTCCACAAATCGGAAATGTAATTATCGGAAACGGAGTTGAAATTGGTGCAAACACTTGTGTTGACCGAGGTAAATTTAGCTCAACAGTTCTGGGAGATGGTTGCAAAATTGATAATTTAGTTCAAATTGGACATAATAGTAAATTAGGTAAATTTTGTATTATGGCCGGAAACAGCGGTTTAGCAGGTTCTGTAACTTTAGGAAACGGAGTTATCATTGGCGGAAGCGCTTCTATAAAAGACCACACCACTATTGGCGACGGAGCTATTGTAGGTGCAGGTTCTGGTGTAGTTGGTGATGTTGCTGCTGGAAAAACAATGTTAGGATATCCTGCTGTTGAAGCTCGTGATGCTCTAAAACAATGGGCAATTCTAAAAAGAATGGTTTGCGATTCTAAAAAATAACAAAAGACCTTTAGATATATAAAAAAAACAGAAGCTAAGCTTCTGTTTTTTTTGTTTTATAACGCTTCACATTCAAAGCCAATCACTTTCATAAAGAAGATAACCTTCTCGATGATATTATCTTTACACTCAAATCGTAAAATATTATCACAATCTTCAAGATCAAAATTCCATTTCGAATTCGGAAACAACTGATCTAGTTTAGGTGTAATTTTCTTTATTTTCGATTCACTATCAACGTTTGTTTTAAATACTAAAACCATTATTTAATTCTTTATATTCATTTAACAATCCTAAATTATTTAACCGCAAAGCGCGCTAAGATTTTACATAATATACATAACAGAAAACACAAAGTTCGCAAAGCTTCATCGACACAAAGCTTTGCGAACTTTGTGTTTTTTATAAAACCCAGTAGGTTAAGAAAAACTTAGCGCACTTTGCGGTTAAAAAATCGCTGCTACAGATTTTAATTAATCTTTATCTGACCTCAATTTTACTTAAAATTCGGCGATCGATATAAAAAGTCCCAAACGGAATTATACACGCCAAAAGCACTTTCCATGTTGTGTCTTTAAATTTCCAGTTTTGCTCTACGCCTACACTTAAAGTATTAAAAACAAAAAGTAAAAACAGCGCACCATGAATCGTACCAACTGGTCTGGTTAAAAAAGGCTGTTCAAAAATATATTTTAAAGGCATTGCTATAAAAAGTAAAATCAATAAGGAGGTTCCTTCTAAAAAGCCAATAATTCGTAATCTTCCGGTATTTGTTTGCAGTAAATTTTTCATGATTTTTATCTATAATAAGGTCTGTTTGCTAAAGGTGAAAAAGGCCACGGAATGGCAATAAAAATAATCAGTAAGGCGATCGAAAACCAAAGTAACATAGTTTTAAACTTATCCTCATCAGCGGCTTTTCTTTTGGCTAAAGCTGAACCAATTGTGATTAAAACTATAGAAATCAGCATCAGGAAAATATGAAGTAATCCAAAAAAGGCAAATTCTTTATTCTGAATTCCTTCTTTGAAGTTTTTCCAAAAATATTTCACAATCGGATTTTGAACATAAATTAAAATCCAAAAAATTAATTGAATATGAGCGATGGTTGCAGTCCAATGTCTGACGGAATTGTCGGTTTTGGAGAAAGGTAAATGTAAAGAATAGCCTTTGTAAGCTCTAAAAATCGAGTATAACAAGCTTCCTAATACAAACCATCTGAGGATAGAATGGCAAAATAATAGCATATAATACATTGTTTTTTGATTATGACAATGCAAATATATCTAAAAACATACTAAGTAGTATGTTTTTGAAATGTAATTTTATTTTAAACTGTTGAGGTAATTCTTAAACTCCTTTAAATAACCAAAATAGCACGAATTATCATCTTGAAGTTTTCCAAAATTTCGAATTCCCCAATAGCCTGACATAATAAAATATGAGACTTGTTTTCCATTCACATCTTTCCTGATTAATCCGGATTTTTGTGCTTCAGAAACTGCTTTTTCTATCGTTTCCATCCATTGATTAACAAGAGAAGACAAAGCCTGACTAAATTGATTATTCCAAGGTGTCATTTCTTGTGTTAAATTTCCAACAGGACAACCATATTTTACCTGCAAAAAAGGATCTTCAAGAAGTAAATACGAAATCATATTATAAAAATCTTCCACTGGATTTCCTGAATTTTCAATTGGTCCTATAAAATTCTGAAGCATTGTAGGTTTCAAAATCTCTTCGATAATTGCAACTCCCATTTCGTCTTTCGTTTTAAAATGGTAATAAAACGCACCTTTTGTAACTTGTGTAGTCGCAATTATATCATCAATACTCGTTGTTTGATATCCTCTTGAATAAATTAATTCAAATGCTTTCTGCAAAATTGTAAGTCTTGTATTCGCCGCTTTTGACATAAAAAACACTAATTAGTATGAAAAAGCAAATTTAAGATAAAAAAAATGACATAATTCACTTTAGCCAATTAACATAGTAATCGCACTTTTTCAATTTATAAAATTATGTGGGTTTCAATTGATTTTGTAAATTAGCCAACACTATTTTGTAAAAACATCAATTTCTTATGGATTTAAACTTCAATAAAAACGAAGATCACAATAAACTATTACTTTCAGATTTAAAGCAAAAATTCGCTAAAGTAAAATTAGGCGGTGGCGAAAAACGTATTCAAAAACTACATGCCGAAGGTAAAATGACGGCGCGTGAGCGTATTGATTATTTATTGGATGAAAATTCAAAAAGCATAGAAATTGGAGGTTTCGTTGGCGAAGGAATGTATGCTGAACATGGCGGTTGTCCGTCAGGCGGAGTTGTTATCAAAATAGGTTACATAAAAGGAAAGCAATGTATTGTTGTTGCTAATGATGCAACCGTAAAAGCCGGAGCATGGTTTCCTATTACAGGAAAGAAAAACCTGCGTGCACAGGAAATTGCAATGGAAAACAGATTGCCAATTATCTATTTAGTCGATAGTGCCGGGGTTTATTTACCATTACAAGATGAAATTTTCCCTGATAAAGAACACTTCGGACGCATTTTCAGAAATAATGCCCAAATGAGCAGTATGGGAATTACTCAAATTGCAGCCGTTATGGGAAGTTGTGTTGCAGGTGGTGCCTATTTACCAATTATGAGCGATGAGGCTCTAATTGTAGATAAAACCGGAAGTATTTTCCTTGCCGGAAGTTATTTGGTAAAAGCTGCAATTGGAGAAACAATTGACAATGAAACATTAGGCGGAGCAACAACGCATTGTGAGATTTCAGGTGTAACTGATTATAAAGCAAAAGACGATAAAGATGCTTTAGATAAAATAAAAAATATTGTTGATAAAATTGGTGATTTTGATAAAGCTGGCTATAGCCGAATCAAGGCCGAAAAACCTGCTTTGGAACCAAAAGATATTTACGGAATCCTGCCAAAAGCCAGAAACGAGCAATATGATATGATGGAAATCATCAATCGTTTGGTTGATAATTCAGAATTTGAGGCTTATAAAGATGGTTATGGACAAACTATAATTACCGGTTATGCCAGAATCGATGGTTGGGCAGTTGGAATTGTTGCTAATCAACGAAAAGTAGTAAAAACCAAAAAAGGCGAAATGCAATTTGGTGGTGTAATCTACTCTGATAGCGCCGACAAAGCGACTCGTTTTATTGCGAATTGTAACCAAAAGAAAATTCCATTAGTATTTCTACAAGACGTTACAGGTTTCATGGTTGGATCTAAATCTGAACAAGGCGGAATCATTAAAGACGGCGCCAAAATGGTAAATGCCGTAAGTAATTCGGTTGTACCAAAATTTACTGTAATCGTGGGAAATTCATACGGAGCAGGAAACTACGCGATGTGTGGTAAAGCCTACGATCCAAGATTAATTTTTGCGTGGCCAAGTGCAGAACTTGCCGTTATGGGCGGAACTCAGGCTGCTAAAGTTTTGGCACAAATCGAAGCTTCATCGCTTAAAGCAAAAGGAGAAATCGTTGACGAAGCCAAAGAAACTGAGCTTTTCAACAAAATTAAAGCACGCTATGATGAGCAAACTTCACCGTATTATGCGGCTTCAAGATTATGGACAGATGCAATTATTGATCCTTTAGATACCAGAACATGGATTTCTATGGGAATTGAGGCTGCAAACCACGCTCCTATTCAAAAACCGTTTAATTTAGGTGTTATTCAAGTTTAGAATTCCGAAATATATCAAAATACGTTAAATAAAAAGCAAAAAACTTATTTTCAGGTACTTAAAAATAAATATATCATTAAAAATTAGTAACTTTATTTATAATTTTTAATCACGTAGTATCATGGAAAATGTAAAAAGTTTGAATAAATGGGCAAATGCGCACACTTATTTACCTGTAGATTTAGTACGTATTGTATTGGGTGTTTTTTTATTTATGAAAGGAGTTTCATTTGTAACAAACGTTCAATATCTGCATGATTTAATTTCTCCAATTGATAAATTCGGAGGCGGAATGTTTTTATTACATTATATCGCGCCGGCCCACATGATTGGAGGTATTATGATTGTTTTTGGGCTACTCACCCGATGGGCAATTGCAGCTCAACTACCAATACTTTTTGGGGCAATCCTAATAAATTTCATGGGACATATGCACTCCGAAAACCTAATGCTGGCAATTGTTGTTTTGTTAGTTTGTGTGTTTTTCTTGTTCTATGGAAGTGGAAAACGTTCAGCTGATTATTATTTCAAAATGCAACAATAACCTTATTTTATCCTCAATGGTATTAGTAAAATCTTGAGGATAAAATAATAACCTTACTTTTAAAGTTAATTAATTCTTTAAAATTTCTTTAATTGTCATTTATGAGTTAAATTCGCCAGCATGAATTGGATTCGTAAAACCGTTATTTTTGTATCACTTTTGATCATTGCCTTCTTTGCTTGTCAAGCAAACGAGTTGCCTGTGCAAAAAAGTGACTATCAAGAAACCGAAAATCAAAAAACGGACTCCAATTTCTCTATTGATTACTCAGATTCTTTGGCTTTTATTCAGCCGCAAACCAGTTATCAATTTGCAGCAAACTTAAAAACAAATCCATCTATTTTAAATAAATGGTTTGATACTGTATTAATGGTGATTCCACAGCATAAAGCGGTGAAATCGACATCAAACTTTGCAAATCAATTTCTGACTCAGAGCAAGAAAGTCTTACTTATGCTCTATCCTTTCCATTTTTTTTGGTAGACAAATACATGAAATTCTGACCAGAAGAATCTATTTCTTCTAAACTAAGTAAATTATTTTCTTTCTGAAAACAATTTATTATTTCATATTATTTATCAAATTTTAAAACAAAAATGGAAACAAGTGTAACCATAATTGGTCTCGTGATTGCTATCATAGTAGCCGTACCCGTTTATTTTTCTGCTCGATCGAGCGCTGCAAACAAATCAAAGATTTTAAATATAAAAAAGAAGTTTAATTCAACTCATCCTGAAGATTTTGATTTAACAGAATCTCAAAGCAACAAAACGCTTACAATAGATCAAAAAAACAGAAGATTTATTTTAATGAACTTCAATCCTAATCAGCAGGAATCAACTTATTTAGATTTAAAAAGTGTCTCTTCCTGTAAACTAATTTTAACTCATGATGGAAATTCAGATACAATTCTAAAAATTGATTTTGAATTTCAGGAAAAAGAAACCTCTAAAAAAATTACAATTCCATTCTATGATTTTGATGATGATCGCATCAAACAAATAAGCGCTTATCAGGATCATATGTTTGCTAAAAAATGGCTTAAAATCATCCAAGATTCTATTTCACGTTAGTTATTTAATTCAGAAAAGAGGCTCATTATGAGTCTCTTTTTTTTGTTAATTATATGACATTTGTCATTTTATGTCTTGCTCCTAAGCTCTAATTTTGAAAGACACAAAATCCGTCTTTTATGAAAATCTCACTGACCCAAAAATACAATGTTCCAGGTCCCAGATATACAAGCTATCCAACTGTTCCTTATTGGAATGAAACTAGTTTTACAACAGAAAAATGGATAGAATCTTTTCAAAAAGCATTCACAGAAAGTAATTCACAAAGCGGAATAAGTTTGTACATTCATTTACCATTCTGCGAAAGCATGTGTACTTTTTGCGGTTGCAATAAACGAATTACAAAAAATCATTCTGTAGAAGAAGAATATATAAAAGCTCTGCTTAAAGAATGGCGTTTATATTGCAATCTTTTACCCGAAAAACCAATTATAAAAGAAATACATTTAGGCGGTGGAACTCCAACTTTCTTTTCTACAAAGAACTTAGAACATCTTATAAACGGTATTTTTAGCCTGGCAAATAAGGCAGAAAACTACGAATTCAGTTTTGAAGGTCATCCAAATAATACTACTTACGAACAACTCAGAAAATTATACGATTTAGGCTTTCGCCGAGTAAGTTTTGGTGTTCAGGATTATTCCGAAAAAGTTCAGAAAGCAATACATAGAATTCAACCTTTTCATAATGTTGCTAAAGTAACTTTTTGGGCAAAAGAAATAGGTTATACTTCTATTGGACATGATATAATTTTTGGTTTACCTTTTCAAACCATTGAAGATGTTATCGATACAATCGAAAAAACAAACTCTCTTAAACCAGATCGTTTGGCATTTTACAGCTACGCTCATGTGCCATGGATAAAAGGAAATGGACAACGTGGTTTCAATGACGAAAACCTTCCAAAAGATGCCGAAAAGAGACAGCTTTATGAAGTTGGAAAACAATTGCTTTCTAAAAACGGCTATGACGAAATCGGAATGGATCATTTTGCCTTAGAATCAGATAGTCTACATAAAGCGACACAAAACAAAAAACTGCATAGAAACTTTATGGGCTATAGTGCTTCAAAAACACAACTAATGATTGGTTTAGGTGTTTCTTCTATAAGTGACAGTTGGTATAGTTTTGCTCAAAACACAAAAAATCTTGAAGATTATTATCAGTTATTAGAATGGGATAAACTTTCAATTGTTAAAGGTCATATTTTAGATAATGAAGATTTGATTATTCGAAAACATATCCTAAACTTAACTTGTGAGTTCGAAACTTCCTGGTCAGATGAAACACTTTATTTTGAAGAACTTCCAAGTGTTTTAATGGATTTAAGAGAAATAGAAAACGATCAATTAATAATAATCGAAGAAGGAAAAATTAAAATAACAGAAGCAGGGAAACCATTCGTTCGAAATATTTGTATGGCTTTTGATTTACATCTAAAAAGGAAATCACCGGAAACTAATTTGTTCTCAATGACGGTTTAATGACAATTAGGAGTTCCTTGTACAAACAAACTCATATTTGATGGGGAAATATAAGGAATTCCTAAACCTAGTCCTCTAAGGATAAATAACACTCCAATAATAACAGCAACGTAAGGGATTGCTTTTTGTATTTTGTTTCTAAACGGAAGTTTTATCAACGAATTAACATACACTACAATTGTCATCAATGGCATTGTTCCCAAACCAAATAATATCATATACAAAACTCCAAAACTGGCACTTTGCATCGCAATAGCGCCAAACAAAGCAACATATACCATTCCGCAAGGTAAAAAACCATTTAATAATCCAATTGTGAAAAAAGATTTATAAGTTTTCTTTTTAAATTGACTTCCTAAGCTTGATTTAATTTTTGAAATGATTTTATAAACTGGTTTTGAAAAATTATACTTCGCAAAAACTTTCTCTGGAATTAAAACCACAATTATCATTGCGACACCAATAAAAATTGACATTTTCTGCTGTACTCCAGCCAGAAAAAAGCCTCTTCCTAATAAACCAAAAATCAAACCTATTGTTGCATAAGCAGTCAAACGACCTAAATGATAGGTTATAATTTGAGTTACTCTCTTAGCTTCATTTTGTCTATCTACCGGTAACATCATAGCAATTGGTCCACACATTCCAATACAGTGCAAACTACTAATTAAACCTAATATAAAAGCTGAGTATAACATTTTCTATATTTTTTTTCTTTTTGCCACAGATTAATTGGATTAAAAATGATTGTTTTTTTATTCCAATTAAATATCAAATTATACGGTGTAATCCCTACGGGACATTTTTTTTATGCAATTTTTTTTCTACCGATATACAACTCCTAACGGAGTATATTCTCCAGAGATTAAAACATTTTAAAGAATTGCTCCATTTATAAACGTTAACATAGTATATCTCGTAGAGATTACAGGTCGGTAAAAAAGAATCATAAAATGGGCTTTTGTCCCGTAGGGACAATACAATCCAATGCAACATTAAACGCTTCTCTATAAAAATCTGTGCAAATCATTTAATCTGTGGCAAAAAAAATATAATTATCCTTCATTAATTCACATAAATCACTTCTTTCGAAAGATATTTTGTTCCATTATATTCCCATTCCATATTAACATCCCAACGACCTTTAATCAACTTCTTTTGCGGAATAAGCAAAGCTGAATTGGTCAAAGCAATTTGGGTATCAAAATCAAACTTCTTGTTTGATGGTCTGTACAATAAAACATTTCCTTTTACTTTATCATTTTCAAAAGTTGCAGGAAAAGCTATTTTGATACCATTTTCAGTATAAGTAATAGATGGTTTCTGCTGTAAATCGTGAGCATTTTGAATTCGCGCCATTTCATCCTGAAAATGAGAATCATGTTTGTAATATTCTTCAACAACTAAGTCGTTGTCGTACTTACTATTTGATTGTACTTCAAAAACAAAATATAAAATAAAAGTCATAAACAATGCAAATGCAATGACAATACCGGTTCCCCAATTTATTTTCATCTTCGTATATTTTTAATTAAAACTTCGTGGCCCTAAAAAATTAGTTGTGGTAGTTTCGATCAATTCTTTCCCGTTGTAAACTCCAATTTCAACTTTGGTTTTATCACTTTCTAAAAGAGCCTCATCTATTTCTATAAATAAGGTTCCTTGCGAAATTCCTTCTTTTAAAACTTTAAAATGTTGGTTTCCCACATTTTTAATAGTTCCTCTTTGATTAATTAACTCAAAATGAATATCATGATAATCACTCATTGTCTTATTTACAATCTTATAGGTGTATACATTGCTAATCTTATCTCCTTTGTGCTGAAATAACTGCCCTGGCAAGCGCAAAACAATCGCCTGAACGTCTGTTCTTAAAAATAACATTCCAACAAAAACACTTAACAAAATAAACAAAACAGCTGTATAGCCTTTCATTCTTGCTGTAAATTTGAAAGGCGCTTTTTTTACAATTTCATCTTCAGATGCATATCGAATAAGTCCTTTAGGCAAACCAACGCTTTCCATAATTGTATCACATTCATCAATACAAGCCGTACAATTAGTACATTCTAATTGTGTTCCATTTCTGATATCAATTCCCATTGGGCAAACGTGTACACATTGATGACAATCTATGCAATCACCTTTTCCGGTTGCAACTCTATCTTCTTTTTTATTGAATTTTGCGCGACCAACCTCCTTTTCTCCTCGTACAAAATCATAAGCCACATTAATTGATTTATCATCTAAAAGTACACCTTGTAATCTTCCGTAGGGACAAGCAATAATACATACCTGCTCGCGAAACCAAACAAAAACAAAGTAGAAGACTCCTGTAAAAATCAACAGCGCAATAAAATTACTTGCTTGTTTAATTGGCCCCTCTTTAACCATCAAAAATAGTTGATCACTTCCTACAAGATAAGCCAGAAAAACATTGGCAATACCAAATGAAATCAGAAAAAAAACAAACCACTTTATTGATCTCTTTCTTATTTTTTCTGCATTCCATTCTTGTCGTGACAATCGTAATTGAGCACCACGATCACCATCTATCCAATATTCTATTCGGCGAAAAACCATTTCAAGAAAAATAGTCTGTGGACAAATCCAACCACAAAATATTCTACCAAATACAACCGTAAACAAGATAATAAATACAATACCTACAAGCATTGAAATTACAAAGAGATAAAAATCCTGTGGCCAAAACGGAAATCCAAAAATATTAAAACGACGTTCCATAACATTGAACATCATAAATTGGTTTCCATTTACTTTTATAAAAGGATTGGCAACTAAAATAGCCAACAAAACATAGCTAACTATTTTCCTGTATTCATAGAATTTACCAGACGGTTTTTTAGGGAAAATAAATTTTCGATTACCCCCTTCATCAATAGTTCCGATGGTATCTCTAAAAGCTTCGTCTGGTAAATTTGACATGATCTATTATAATTATTTTTTAACTTCTGTACTATCCTTAGCTGTACTTGCTGCGGTATCTTTTGCTGGTGCACTTTCATCAACCCAAACTTCTCCTTCCGGTTCTTTCGGATCTTTTGGATTACTTCCTTGCAAGGAAAGAATGTAACTTGCTACTTTTTGAATTTCCTTAGGTTTTAAGGTTCCCTTCCAGGCAATCATTCCTTTACCATCACGACCTCCGTTAGTTATCGTATGAAAAAGATTTTTAATTCCTCCACCTAAAATCCAACGATCATCTGTTAAGTTTGGTCCAATTTGCCCTCCGGCATCGGCACGATGACAAGCAGCACAATTGGTTGTAAATATTTCTTTTCCAATGGCTAAATTTTCTGGATCGGTAAGTAAAACAACCGTTTTTTCATCCATTAAATCCGGAGCTGTTTTAAGATATTCGTCTACATCTATTTTTGCCTGAGCCATTTCTTTTTTAAGCTCCATTTCCTGATCGTCTCCACCAAAAATTTCATAACGGGCAAAATAAACTACTCCAAAAACAATACAGATATAAAATAAATACACCCACCACGGCGGTAAATTATTATCTAATTCTTTGATTCCATCATAATCATGATCCATCAATAAGTCACCTTCTTTTTCTATAGGTTCTGTTTTAGTAAGCTTGTGCATTAAGTCCTTGTACCAAGTACTTTCTGTTAGACTCAAACTATTTTCGTATTCTAATTTTGCCTTTTCTTCCGGTGACATCAATTGATACATCACACGATTAACTGCACTTAATGTAATCTCGATTGCAATCAGAATAAATAAAAAGACAAGCAAAAAGACCGAAACCATTGGGTATTTTATAAAAGCCGGTTTATCGCCTGAATCTATAAAGTATTCCATCAACCCGAAAACGATGAAGAAAATCAGCGGTACTCTTACATATACTGGGAAAAATTTTTTCATATTAAATATCTTTTGAAATTATACCATGACCTTCATCTAAAGGTATTTCACTCATTTCCTGTATTTTTTCTTTTTTATAGGAGAAAACCCAAAAGCCTAAGCCAACAAAAAAGAAAAAAAATATCAAGAGAGAAAGTATCGGGTAAATTTCGATACCCGATATAGTCTCCATATTGTGTTTAATTTGTTCAAACATAATGCTGTTATTTAGAAGTCTCTTTTACTTTAATATCAGTTCCAAGTCTTTGTATATAAGCAATCATTGCAACGATTTCTCTCTCATTCATAGGAATGAATTTTTCGCCTTTTGCAGCTGCTTTTTTCTTACTATCCTCGTAACTTTTTACATAGTCAGGATCGTTTTCCAGACTTTTTTCTATTGCAAGCGCCTGAGTTCTTAATGTTTTTTGTGCATTTGCAATCTCTGCTTCCGTATATGGAACACCCAAAGTAACCATGGCTTGCATTTTCTTTTGAGTTAATGAAATATCCATTGGCTCATTATCAAACAGCCATTTATAACCCGGCATAATTGAACCTGCCGAAATACTTTGTGGATTCCAAAAGTGATTAAAATGCCAATTATCATTATATTTACCTCCAACTCTTAACAAATCAGGACCTGTACGTTTTGATCCCCAAAGGAATGGATGATCATATACAAACTCTCCTGCTTTTGATTGTGGTCCATATCGCTCTACTTCACTTCTAAAAGGACGAACAGATTGTGAGTGACAACCCACGCAACCTTCTCTGATATAGAGATCACGACCTTCAAGTTCTAACGGCGAATATGGCTTAACACTTGAAATTGTCGGAATATTAGATTTAACCATAATTGTTGGCACAATCTGAATAATACCACCTATTAAAATTGCAATTGTTGCCAAAATCGTCAACTGAATTGGTTTTCTTTCTAACCAGGTATGGAATTTTTCTCCACTAAGTCTATTATTACTAATTCTTTGTAAAGCTGGAGCCTGAGCTAGTTCATCTTCAATAGTTTCTCCTGCTTTAAGAGTCATTATAATATTATAAACCAACGTTAGCATACCAATCAAGTACAAACTTCCTCCAATTGCTCTCATCCAATACAATGGCATAATAGCGGTAACTGTTTCAAGGAAATTACCGTAAGTCAATGTACCATCAGGATTAAATTGTTTCCACATTGATGCTTGTTGAAAACCGGCAACGTACATTGGTAAAGCGTATAAAATAATTCCCAAAGTCCCAATCCAGAAATGGAAATTGGCCAATTTCTTAGAAAACAACGTGCTTTTCGTCATTCTTGGAATCAACCAGTAAATGATACCAAATGACATGAATCCATTCCATGCTAATGCTCCTACGTGAACGTGTGCAATAATCCAATCTGTATAATGCGCGATAGCATTTACATTTTTTAAAGAAAGCATTGGTCCTTCAAAAGTTGCCATTCCGTAACCTGTAATCGCAACTACGAAGAATTTCAAAACAGGTTCTTCACGAACTTTATCCCAGGCTCCTCTCAATGTTAATAAACCGTTGATCATTCCTCCCCAAGAAGGAGCAATTAACATTACTGAAAATGCAACTCCTAAATTCTGAGCCCAGTTTGGTAAAGCCGAGTATAATAAGTGGTGTGGTCCTGCCCAGATATAAATAAATATCAAAGACCAAAAGTGAATAATCGATAAACGATAAGAGTAAATAGGACGATTAGCTACTTTTGGGATAAAGTAATACATTAATCCCAAAAATGGTGTTGTTAAGAAAAACGCAACTGCATTATGACCATACCACCATTGTACTAATGCATCCTGAACTCCTGCATAAACAGAATAACTTTTTAAAGCCGAAACCGGAAGTTCAATATTATTGAAAATATGCAAAACTGCAACTGTTACAAAAGTTGCCAGATAAAACCAAATTGCAACATATAAATGACGCTCTCTACGACGTAGCATTGTACCAATCATATTGATTCCCATTACAACCCAAATAAGTGCAATAGCGATATCAATTGGCCATTCTAACTCGGCATATTCTTTTGAAGATGTATAGCCTAAGGGTAATGTTATAGCTGCGGCAACAATAATAAGCTGCCAGCCCCAAAAATGTAAGTTACTTAAAAAGTCGCTAAACATTCTCGCTTTTAATAATCGTTGCAGCGAATAATACATACCTGCAAAAAAGGCATTTCCCACAAAGGCAAAAATAACCGCATTGGTGTGTAATGGTCTTAATCGACCATAACTAAGCCATGAAATCCCATCTGTCATGTTGGGAAAAAGGTACATAACCGCTAAGGTTAGCCCCACTAACATACCTACCACTCCAAAAAGGATAGTGGCATAAATGAATTTTTTAACAATTTTGTTGTCGTAGTAAAACTGTTCCATTTCCATAATTATACTTGTTTTTCTTCGGTTGGTGAATTATTCTTTTCCGGGGTAATTTTGGTTTCATCGTCAAAAAGCATTCTGACTGAAGGAGTATAATCGTCATCGTATTGTCCGGATTTGACAGCTACAATAAAGGCAATAAAGAACCCAATTGCGACGAAAATACTTACTGAAATTAATAGATAAATAACACTCATACCTTAAATTTATGTTAACAAAATTAATGCGTAAGAGGCGAGTAAAACATGATAATTATCATAGTACGGGCAGATATGTTAAATTTAGACAAAAATAACGTTGAATTATTTATAATCATTTTAAATTACTGTTACTGAAATAGTTAGACATAAAAGTCACAAAACTTACTATCGTAATAGTACTTAAAGGCATGATAATAGCAGCTACTAAAGGAAGTAAATTCCCACTAATTGCGAACGAAAGTCCTACCACATTATAGAGTAATGATAAAACAAAACTCATTTTTATAATTGTAATTGATTTTTGTGATAACTTTAGAAAATAATCCAGTCGCGAAAATTCACTTGCTGCTAAAATCGCATCACAAGCAGGAGAAAACACATTGACATTTTCAGAGATAGAAATACCAACATTGCTCTGCGCTAGTGCTCCAGCATCATTTAAACCGTCTCCAACCATCATTACATTTTGACCACTTTCCTGTAGTTTTTTGATAAACTCGAGTTTCTGTTCTGGTTTTTGATTAAAAATCAATTCTGTATTTTGAGGTAAAATAGCTTCCAGATTTTCACGCTCGCCGTCATTATCTCCTGAAAGTACTTTTATTTGGTACTCTTTACTTAATTTCAGGAATAACTTTTCTAAACCTTCCCTATATTGATTTTGGAATGTGAATTTCCCATAATAAATAGTATCAATTCTAATGTGCAAACCTGTTTTTTCAATTTCTGAAATCTCTGAAACTGGACTTTCAACAAACGCCGCAGATCCTATTTTAATTTTTCTATTTTCTACAGTCGCCTCAATTCCTTTTCCGGTTATTTCCTGAAAATTACTGATTACCATTTTTTTCGATTCCGGCAAAAAATCATACAGCATTCGGCTTAAAGGATGATTTGAGCCACGAAGTACATTTTTAATAAGTATCAAATCTTCCTCTGTCAATACATTTCCTTCGTATAAAATATTTGACTTTTTATTGGTTGTAATTGTTCCGGTTTTATCGAAAACAATTGTATCAACTTTTGCTAATTGTTCGATTACCAAAGCATTTTTAAGATACATTTTTTGTTTCCCCATTATCCTCAGAATATTACCAAAAGTAAAAGGTGCTGTAAGTGCCAATGCACAAGGACAAGCCACAATTAAAACTGCTGTAAAAACATTGAAAGCTGTATTGGCATCGATAAATATCCAATAACCAAATCCTCCAAAAGCAATTAATAATAATATCGGTGTAAAATAGCGGCTAATTGCATCCGTAATCGTTTTGTGCTTTTGAAATACCTTTTTCTGGAATATTTCGTTGCTCCATAATTGTGTCAGGTAACTTTGTGAAACGGAATGCAAAACTTCCATTTCTACAACTTTTCCAATTTGTTTTCCGCCTGCAAATACTTTGTCTCCGGATTTTTTCGTGATTGGAACTGCTTCTCCTGTAACAAAACTATAATCAATTTCGGCACTTTCGCTTATTAAAATACCATCAACCGGAATTAGTTCCTGATTTCTAATCAATAATCGATTGCCTTTTAATATATCATAAATAGGTACACTTTCTTCTGAAGCATCTGCATTGATTCGGGTAACCGCAATTGGAAAATAGGATTTAAAATCTCTTTCAAAACTTAAGAAACTATACGTTTTTATTTGAAACATTTTTCCGAGTAACATAAAAAATACCAATCCTGTTAAACTATCAAAAAAACCGGATCCATAATTCATAACAATGTCAAATGTACTTCGCACAAACATCACAATAATTCCTAAAGCAATTGGAATATCAATGTTCAACATTCCGGATTTTATACTTTTATAAGCCGAAACATAATAACCGCTTGCTGAGTATAAAAAACTCGGCAATGCCAAAACAAAAATTAAAATTCTAAAAAAAGGTTTGTAATTATCAAGCCAAAACTCTTTGATTTCGAAGTATTCCGGAAAAGAAAGCAACATGATATTTCCAAAACAAAAAAATGCGACTCCAAGTTTATAAGTTAAACTTCTGTCTACGCTGTTTTTTCCTGTTTCGTAATTTTCTAAACTAATATAAGGTTCATAACCAATTGAACTTAGCAAATTAGCAATCTCCTTAAGAGAAACTAGATCTGAATTGAAAGTAATTCGAACTCTTTTTTCAGGAAAATTAACCTGAGAAGTACTTATTCCGGATTGAATTCTGTTTAGATTCTCCAGAATCCAAATACAAGAACTACAGTGAATATGAGGTATATTTAAGGAAACTATTGAAGTGTTTCCTTCTTTAAATTCTAATACTTTTGATAAAATAGCTTCGTTGTCCAGAAAATCATATTTGCCTTCTATATCTTGAGGAGTTGCACCTGGTGATTTTTCAAAATCATAATAACAGGTTAAATCATGAAGACTAAAAATTTCGTAAACGGTTTTACAGCCGTTGCAACAAAACTTTTTTTCATCAAAATTGATTTCTTCATTTTTAGGAATGGTAAGTCCACAATGAAAGCAACCCTGCTCACTCATAATTTGTTTTTTTTAGTGCAACAAATATTCCAAATAACAAGCGATTTTAAATATGACATTTATCATATTGCAATAAAATCTAATTCTAAATTTACTCAAATAAAACTGAGAAATAACAACATAAGACATTTTATATGTTTTTTCCCTAATAATAAGACCTTCGAAAGCGAATAATGGTTAATTTTGCAGTAAATATTTTTGCTATGAATAAATGTGACCAATGTATCGTAAGACAGTTATCTTCTCTTAAAGCGCTGAATAAAGATGAGGTAATAAAGTTGGCTAATAGCAAATCTACTTACACTATAAAAAAAGGCGAAGCTATTTTTGAAGAAGGCGAAGTAACAAATGGTGTTTTTTGTGTAAAAGACGGCGTTGGAAAACTTTCTAAATTAAGCGCGAACGGAAAAGATCAGATTATCAAGCTGGTAAAATCAGGCGAACTCTTAGGACAACGTTCTATGATTAGTAATGAACCAGCAAATTTGACTGCAAAAGCGGTTGCGGATATGGAAGTTTGTTTTATTCCGAAAAGCGAAATCATACATTTCTTTAATAATAACAATCAATTCTCGATGAACCTGATGCAATCTGTTTGTGAAGATTTGAAAGAATCTGAAAACGATAAAATTGCCTTAGTTCAAAAAACTGTAAAACAACGATTAGCAGAAACTTTGCTGTATTTGTATGATGCCTTTGGAGAAAACACAGACAAAACGCTAAAAGTACAACTAAGCCGAGAAGAATTAGCCGGAATGATTGGAACTGCAACAGAAAGCTGCATTCGATTATTATCTGATTTTAATAAACTGGAATTAATTGAATTACTAGGAAAAAAAATTATCCTTAAAGATGTAAGAGCATTAAAAAAACTAGCTGAATAGTTATAGTTTTTTTGCTTCGTTCCAAAACACGTCCATTTCTGCCAAAGTCATATCCATTAAAGGTTTTCCTAATTCACTGGCTTTACTTTCGAGATATTGAAAACGCTTAATAAACTTTTTATTTGTGCGTTCTAAAGCATCTTCGGGATTCACATTTAGAAATCGTGCATAATTAATCATCGAGAATAAAACATCACCAAATTCGGCTTCAATTTTATCCTGATCACCAGATTTAACTTCGACTTGTAGTTCTTCAAGTTCTTCCTGTACTTTATCCCAAACCTGATGTGGTTCTTCCCAGTCAAAACCAACTCCTTTTACTTTGTCCTGAATTCGGCTTGCTTTTACTAATGCAGGTAAACTTTTTGGAACGCCTTCTAAAACAGATTTTTTACCTTCTTTTAGTTTTAATTTTTCCCAATTTTGTTTGACTTCTTCTTCGTCTTTTACAACTGTATCGCTATAAATATGAGGATGACGATGAATTAGTTTATCGCAAATTTCATTACAAACATCAGCAATATCAAAATCATTGGTTTCTGAACCAATTTTAGCATAAAAAACAATATGCAATAATAAATCACCTAATTCTTTTTTAACTTCATTCAGATCATTATCCAAAATGGCATCACCTAATTCATAAGTTTCTTCAATTGTAAGATGTCTAAGCGTCTGCAAAGTTTGCTTTTTATCCCATGGACATTGCTCACGAAGCTCATCCATAATAATTAATAATCTTTCGAAGGCTTTAAGTTGAAGTTCTTTGCTCATTTGTTTTCTATTGTTGAATCAAAATTAGATATTTTAATTAATTAAATGAGGCATAAATACAAAAAAAGAAGGCCGTAATAGACCTTCTTTTTTGTATAAACAATCAATTATATTGATTCCTTAATTATTCTTCCATTTAATGGCTGCACATTTCTAAAATTATTAATTGGCATTATCTTTCTCAGATCTTCAATTATTTTTGAAGAAACGCCTACAGGATTTTTTAAAATATACCATTGAACTCCTTCTGTACAAGGCGGAGTAGTAAGTGAGCCTGTGTAAGTATAATATGTCTGATTTTCCGGCAGTACTTTATTAATATTAAAATCTTCGTTTACTTTTATGCTTTCATTTACTTTTAGAGGTAAGAATTTGTCCAGAAACTCAAATGCTTCGTTGATTTCCTGATCCTCCTGAGCCATAATTGCAACTACGGCATACTTGCCATCTTTGTTCATGTGAACCATATGAATAACTAATGGATATCTTACACCACGAATGGTATGTTCTGCAGGTTCATGAAAATGAAATTGTTTTAATTCATACTTATCACCGTTTATCATAATGTAATCGTCCGGTTCAAAATCAACCTGAATCGAATGTCCATTATTTATGATATCATGAATTTTTGTTTTTTCATTGTAATGAAAGTCAATTGGAAGCAACGTTTTATCTGTTTCTGTATTTATTATATCTATTGGCGATTGTGCACTTCCTCCACAATCATTCTGATCAATTTCTGACCAATGTTCCGGTCCGGTTTCTCCTTCGTAATTCCAATGCTTTTTCTCTTCTTCTTTCGTGTTATTTTTATCTGAACATGCAACAAACATCATCAAAACTGAACCAAGCAAAATTTTTGCGGTTATTCTTTTCATTTTTTTTTATTTAAATTTTTTATTTGAAATAACCTTGATTAACAAATATTACCTAAAAATCAAAAATTACGTTTGAAACGCAATTTTATTTCCCTAATTTCAATACTTTTAAATAGATTATTTTTCTTACAAAATTAAATTTTAAATTTAGTTTTGACACAATGAAAAGTCATAAATAAAACACAAAAATACTTACAAAAAAAATCCTGCTAAGAAAACATCTTAACAGGATTTAATATATTTTGAAAGTAAAAATATACTATTCTTCTTTTTTAGCTTTTGCTTTTTTAGCAGCTGGAGCTTTTTTTGGTTTTTCTTCAGCAACCGGAACTTCCTCAGTAACTTCAGCAGCAGCTGGAGCAGCGTCAGTAACTAAACCTTTTGCCTCAAGTGTATTGTACCAGTTTAATACTTTTTTAATATCAGAAGGATAAACTCTTTCTTCATCATAATCAGGTAAAATTTCTTTGAAATAAGCCGCTAACGTAGCATTATCTTCTTTGTGTGAAATAGCCTGACCTTTATTTTCTTTAGTTGCAATACGTTGCATTACTTCAGTCAATGGTTTTTCACCATCGTGTGTATAAATTGAAATCTCTGATAATAAACTTACGTTACTTTTTAAGTTTACTGTAATTTTTTTTCCATCTAATAATGATTCTGCCACAAAACCTGTACGAGTTTGTACTTTCAATACATATAAACCTGGTTTCCCAGAAATGGCTAAAATTTTCTCTAAATTCATGTTTATTAAAATTAGTATTAAGAATTTGATTTATTATATTTTGTTGATTCTAAAACTTACTTTAGAATTCTTATCTTCCTTTTTTGGCAGCTGCAAATTTCATTCTGTACTCTTGAAAAGTTTTACCTTCAGTAATATTTTTCAATTTCTTTTGGATCAAACGCTTTTTCAATGAAGAAATTTTATCTGTAAATAAAACGCCTTCGATATGATCGTATTCGTGCTGAATAACTCTTGCAATTAAACCATCAAAAACCTCTGTTTTCATTACGAAGTCTTCTTCACAATATTCGATTGTAACAGTTGGTTTTCTATAAACATCTTCGCGAACATCCGGAATACTTAAACATCCTTCGTTAAAACTCCACTCCTCACCTTCTTCTTTAACTATCTTAGCATTGATAAAAGTTTTTTTGAAACCTTTTAAATCTTCTTGCTCTTCTGACGGTAAATCCTCATCATCGCTAAACGGAGTCGTATCAATCACAAACAAACGAATTGCCATACCTACTTGCGGTGCAGCAAGTCCAACACCATAAGCGTTGTACATGGTTTCATACATGTTTGCTATCGTTTCTTTTAAGTTTGGGTAATCTGGCGTAATTGCCTCACCCACTTTTCTTAAAACAGGATCACCATATCCTACAATTGGTAAAATCATTTGTATTATTTTAATGTATTATCTACTGAAAAACCTAAATTTAGTCCTCCTTAATTCAGGTGGCAAAAATAGTAAAAAATAGTCAATGAATAATTTTATACCATAGAATATCTCTTCTTTTTGCTTTCTGCGCAAAATCTCATCCAATATTATGCCAAAATAATTCGTACAATTCTTACCTTTGCTAGTAAACCGCAATATATGCTTGATCGTATCTCGAAATTTACCAACAGTACTTCTTTTTTAAATGCCTCAAAAGTAACGATTGCTTCTGTTGTTCCTGTTTTGATTTTAAATTTTTTAGGACACTTTGAAATTGGTTTTACAATTGCTTTAGGTGCCTTTTATACCTATCCTAGTGATATCCCGAGTTCATTAAGTCATAAGATTAAGGGACTTATTGTTGCTTCATTTATTGTATCAGGAGTTAATTTGTTAGTAAACCTTGCTTATCCATATCCTTTTATATTTTATCCGTTTCTTGGGTTTCTGCTTTTTTTATGCTCGATGATTTCTGTTTATGGACAACGTGCTACATTGGTTTCATTCTCGGCTTTATTATCTATTTCTCTATCTTTTGGTCATTTGCACGAAGGTTGGGAAGCTTTTGAATATTCGGGTTTTATCTTTGTTGGTGGAATTTTATATTTGATTGTATCTCTTGTTTTTCATTTTGTGCAACCTTATAAATATGTAGAATTACAAATTGCCGAAGGAATAAAGCTAACGGCAAAATATCTAAAATTAAGAGGTGATTTGTGGAGCCCTGAAGCCAACAGACAAGCCATAATTGAAAAACAACTGGCTGTTCAGGTTGATTTGAATCTGATTCATGAAGATTTAAGAAAAATGCTTATTGGCAATCAGAATGCATCAGCAACGACAAGTCAAAACCGTAAAATGCTGCTTGTTTTTATTACTCTTGTCGAAATTCAGGAACTGGCACTTTATACTTCGTTTGATCACAGCAAGCTTCATGAAAAATTTGCCAAACACCCGGATGTTCTAAGAACGTATCAAAATGTAGCGTATAAACTGGCTTCGACTTTAAAGAAGTTATCCAAAAACGTACACCATATTGCCGTTTATGTAGACAAAAACGATTTAAAAAACGAACTCGATGCTCTTGAATTTGCCATTTTTGATTATGAAAAAACATTAGGTAAAGAAGAAGCTGCCGAAGGTGTTTTGATGTTAACCAATATGCTGAAATATGCTAAAAACCAAGTTGGAAAAATCAAAATTATTCAACGTGCTTTTTCTCTTGCAATGCAATCTTTCAAACTGAAAGACAAGGATAAAGAACTTGAAAAATTCCTGACACCGCAATATTATCCCTTACGTACTTTAACCGAAAATTTAAGTCTTTCGTCTTCGATTTTCAGGCATTCTTTGCGTTTAACGATTACTATTTTGATTGGTTTTTTCATTGGACAGCTTTTACCATTTCAAAACGTATATTGGATTTTATTGACAATAGTAGTAATCATGCGTCCTGGTTATGGTTTAACCAAAGAGCGATCCTATAATAGAATTTTCGGAACTATTCTGGGAGGATTATTGGCTTTTGGAATTGTTTCTTTTATTCAAAACCACGTTGCTCTTAGTATATTATCTATTGTTTGTATGCTTCTTGGAATTTCGTTTACACAAATCAACTATAAGATAAGCGCAACTTTCGTAACAATGTATGTTGTTTTTATATACGGAATTTTAACTCCTAATGTTGTTGAAGTTATCCAATTTAGAGTTTTAGATACTCTTGCCGGAGCAACTTTAGCGTTTATTGCCAATCAGTTTTTATGGCCGGCATGGGAATTTATAAATACTCCGATTCATATTGAAAATACGATTCGTGCCAATAGAAATTATCTCAAAGAAATTGCTGATTTTTATAATAAAAAAGGAGAAATACCAACTTCTTACCGATTAGCCCGAAAAAATGCTTTTGTTGAAATTGGAAATTTAATGACCTCTTTTCAACGAATGATGCAGGAACCAAAATCAAAACAAAAAACAATGCCTTTGGTTAATAAATTGGTTGTTTTAAATCATTCGATTTTATCTGCTTTAGCGTCATTATCGACTTATATTCAGTCGCATCAAACGACATCAGCTTCTGAATCATTTAATTACATTATAAAAACAATATTGTCAAATTTAGATCATTCAATTTCTATTCTAAGAAATGAAGCAATTATAACAGATACATTTTTTGACAAGGAAGATGTAACGCTTCAATTTGAAGAACTAAAACGTGTTAATTTTAAACGTTTGGCAGCAGATGATGAACTTGACAAAGAAACACGTCAGGCAAAAATGCAGGAAGCTCAAATGGTTATCGAACAATTGATTTGGATGAGTAATCTTGCCGAAAAAATTCTAAAAATTACAAAAGAGATAAAAGCAACAAATCCAGATTAATTCATCTGGATTTGTTATTTATTATAGAACCTGAGTTTAGTTATTTCTTAATTTCAAAACTTCAGAAGTATGTTTTCTTAGTTCTGCTAAAAGCTCTGGTTTATCATTTAAAGTTTGTCCGTAAGAAGGAATCATGTTTTTCATTTTTGCTTCCCATTCCGGTGTTTTAATTTGGTCTGTAAAGCATCTGCTAACCAAATCAATCATAATTGCAACTGCAGTCGATGCTCCTGGAGAAGCTCCTAATAACACTGCTAAAGTTCCGTCATGCGTATTGATAACTTCTGTACCAAATTCTAAAACTCCACCTTCTTTTTCATCTTTTTTGATTACCTGAACACGTTGTCCGGCTTTTTCTAATTTCCAGTCTTTAGAACGTGCCGATGGTAAATATTCGCGTAAAGCTTTCATTCTGTCTTTTGGAGATTGACGTACTTGCTCGATTAAATATTTAGTCAATGGAATATTATGAAATCCCGCTGATAACATCGGAATTAGATTGTTTGCTTTTATAGATAATGGTAAATCTAGATAAGAACCATTTTTTAAGAAACGAGTTGAAAATCCTGCAAAAGGTCCAAAAAGCAATGCTTTTTCTCCATCAATTACACGAGTATCAATATGTGGAACAGACATTGGAGGCGCTCCAACACTTGCTTTTCCGTAAACTTTTGCCTGATGTTTAGCAATTACTTCCGGATTTGTACATTTCAGCCATTGTCCGCTTACCGGGAAACCTCCGTAACCATTTCCTTCAGGAACATTTGCTTTTTCTAATAAAGGCAATGAGCCTCCGCCAGCACCAATGAAAACAAATTTAGTATACGCTTTTCTTTTTTCGCCTGTAGAAAGATCTACTATTTTAATTCTCCACGTTTTATCTTCGCGTTGTTTTAATTTTTCAACTTCATGATTGTAATAAATAGAAACACCGTCTAGTTTTTCTAAATAGCTAAACATACTTCTTGTCAAAGCACCAAAGTTTACATCGGTACCAATTTCCATGTGAGTAGCTGCCAGTTTTTCTGTGGTCTCTCTACCTTCCATTACAAGCGGCATCCATTCTTTTAATTTTTCAAAATCAGAACTAAATTCCATTTGAGAAAAAATAGGATTGCTTTGCAACGCTTCGAATCTCTTTTTAAGATACTCAACATTTTTTTCTCCCCAAACAAAACTCATATGAGGAACACTTTTAATAAAATTATCCGGAGATGGTACTTTATTTTCCTGAACTAGATAAGACCAGAATTGGCGAGAAATCTCAAAAGATTCTGCTATACTTATTGCTTTTTTTGGATCAATACTTCCGTCAGCCTTTTCCGGAGTGTAATTTAGCTCGCAAAAAGCTGAATGTCCTGTTCCTGCATTATTCCAAGCATCAGAGCTTTCGGCAGCAGCGACATCTAAACGTTCATAAATTTCAATTTTAATATCCGGTTGCAACTCTTTCAAAATTAATCCAAGGGTTGCGCTCATAATTCCAGCTCCAATAAGCACTACTTCACTATTGGAACGTATTGTATTGTCAGGCATAACAGTAATTTGTTTTTAAAGTGCAAAGGTACTTTTTATAATTGCAAAAAAAAACTAAAATTACATGATAAAAGTTATGTTTTTTCTAAAAAATAAAAGACTACTGCTTTGAAAGTTAAAAAAATTAAAATCGTTTTGAAGAAAGATAATCCTGAAGCATTATTGTTGCCGAAATTTCGTCAATTAATCCTTTATTTTGTCGTTGCTTTTTACTCAATCCGCTATCGATCATAGTTTGAAAAGCCATCTTTGAAGTAAAGCGTTCATCTACACGAACAACTTTCATATCTGGAAAAATATTAGAAAAATGAGTCACAAAACCTTTAACGATTGAAGCACTTTGTGAAGGTTCTCCATTCATTTGTTTTGGCTCACCAATTAAAACTGCTTCGACTTTTTCTTTCGCAAAGTAATCTTTCAAAAAATCAATTACAGTCGCTGTTGGAATCGTCGTCAAACCCGAAGCTATAATTTGCATTTCGTCAGTAACGGCAATTCCTGTGCGCTTTTGTCCGTAGTCTATAGAGAGAATTCTTGGCATTTTTGAATTTTTATTCAAAGATAAAAGGAAAATTCACAAACCTAAAGAGAATTTCTATATTTTATAAATGATATAAATAAGATATACACTGTTTTTCATCTTATTAAATCTGAATACAATCTTGGTAAAAACTAATCTTCAAATTGAGAAATTGTTTTTTCTAACATTTCATCAACTTCCTCTAACGTATATAATTTTGTTGTTCCACTTTTTAATTTAGCATAAGTCGCATGTAATCTCCTTTTATTTTCATCAAAATCAGGATCTTTAAATATAATCTTTAATTCATCAGAAGAAAAACAACCCAAAATTTCTAACAATCTTTCTTTAACATCTGACCTAAATTCTATTCTTATTACTTTCATAATAAAATACTTATACTACAAATATAAACTTTTCAAAGAGTAGATTGTAATATAACTTTCAATAAAATCTATTATTTACACTTGGGGATAATTAATTAAAAAAATCCGTTTTGAAAACTCAAAACGGACTTTACCCAAATTATCTGAACCTAAAAAAATATAATAAATTTATCTATTGAATAACCTTCTAAAAAAACCTCTTTCCTCTTCTTCCTCTTCCTCTTCTGCTACATATTGAGAAAATTTTGCCTGTCCTTTTTCATGTTCATAAATCAACTCCTTAATATATTCTACGTAACTTCTCTTTTTTTCTTCCAGAAATCCAATCAAATATTTTTCGCTAAACTCTACTCCACTTGCGGCTTCAATTTGCAATAACTTCTTATATAAAGGAATAATGTGTTGTGTAATTACTTCTTGCGGAACTGATTGTCTTCTTCCAAAATAATTGACAATTACGCCATTTTCATCTTTGGCGATTTCAAAATCAGTTATAACCCAATAGTATCGGCCTGACTTAGCTAAATTTTTTACAATTGCGTGGAAATTTTTTCCAGCTTTAAGATTTTCCCAAAGCACTTTAAAAATAACCTTTGGCATATCAGGATGGCGAATAATATTGTGTGGTTGTCCCATTAATTCATAATCTTCATAACCTGACACATCAACAAATGTCTCATTTGCATATTCAATTATGCCAAAAGCATTTGTTTTACTCATGATTACCTGAGTTTTGTCCCACGAGACTTCTTTATCAATAACTGTAACTTGGTTTCGCAGCTTATTTTCTTGATTCATTTTATACTGATTAAGTGATTTGTTTTGGAATGGCATTTTAAACTTCCAGTTCAAAGTTGTTCCGGAATTATGGCGCGAAATTAAAGCGAAGAAAAAAATCAAAATCTGATTTTTGTCATATTTTGATATAAAAAAAACTTTTTAGGGAACTTTTTTCAGGACTTTATGATTATGAACAACGATTTTTATTTATCAAATTAAAAACAAAAAGTTATATCTGTAACATTTTACAAAGGTTTTACTTTTTTGATTTTGCTCAAATACGTTATCTTTGCCAAAAATTAAAACTTATGAATTCTTTACAAACTATAATTGAACAAGCTTGGGAAAACAGAGCTTTATTACAAGAAACTGCTACGACAGATGCTATTAGAGAAGTGATCGAATTGGTTGATGCAGGAAAATTACGTTGTGCTGAACCAGTTGGAGACAAATGGCAAGTAAACGAATGGGTTAAGAAAGCAGTTGTAATGTATTTTCCAATTCAAAAAATGGAAACATGGGAATCTGGTATTTTCGAATACCATGACAAAATGTTGCTAAAAAGAGGTTATGCTGAAAAAGGAATTCGTGTCGTACCAAATGCTGTTGCTCGTTATGGAGCTTACATTTCAAGTGGTGTTATCTTAATGCCAAGTTATGTAAATATTGGTGCATATGTAGACGAAGGAACAATGGTTGATACTTGGGCTACTGTTGGTAGTTGTGCTCAAATTGGTAAAAACGTTCACTTAAGCGGTGGTGTTGGTATTGGTGGAGTTTTAGAACCATTGCAAGCTGCTCCCGTAATTATTGAAGACGGTGCTTTTATTGGTTCTCGTTGTATCGTTGTAGAAGGAGTTCATGTTGGTAAAGAAGCTGTTCTAGGTGCTAACGTTTGTTTGACTGCTTCAACAAAAATTATCGATGTAACTGGTGATGAGCCTGTTGAAATGAAAGGTTTTGTTCCTGCTCGTTCAGTTGTAATTCCTGGAAGTTATACTAAAAAATTCGCTGCTGGTGAATTTCAGGTTCCATGTGCTTTAATTATTGGTACACGTAAACCATCTACAGATTTAAAAACGTCATTAAATAATGCACTTCGCGAATATGATGTTGCTGTGTAAGGTGATATAATTTTAGATAAAAAAAATTAAAAAATCATTTTTCTTACTACTGTAGGGAAAATGATTTTTTTTTGTGCAAAATCACGAAAAAAATTATATCATTGTATCGTTTTTATAGGCAAAGATTTTGCCCTAATAAAAAAGACTAAAATAAGATTATAAACCCCTGATCATGTCTATAGAAGGTAAAAAATTATCCGTAATTATATTAACTTACAATGAAGAGTCATACATTGGCGATGCAATTCGATCTGTTGAATTTGCTGATGAAATAATTGTTTTAGATTCGCATAGTACTGATTCGACTACAAAGATTGTTACAGATCTGGGAGCAAAACTTATTTTTAGAAAATTTGACAACTATTGTAATCAAAGAAATCACGCAATTGAATCTACAACTGGAGAATGGGTTCTTTTTTTAGATGCCGACGAAAGAGTTTCTGAGGAATTACAAAAGGAAATTCTGGAAACTATTAATTCAAACAAAAGTGATGCATACAGAATTTGGTTTCCTCACTTTTTTATGGATCGTTTCTTATTTCACTATACGGATAAAATAACGCGTTTAGTAAAAAATGATAGTATTCGTTTTGAAAATGAAGTACATGAAAAATTAGTTGTAAAATCGAAAGCTCCTGTATTAAAAAACTACATGATACATTACACTTATAAAGGTTTATTTCATTTTATAAGTAAAAAAGACCAATATGCATGGTTCCAGGCAAAAATGTCTATAAAAAAAGGAAAAAAGGCAACTCTATTCTTACTGATATTTAAACCTTTCTATCGTTTTTTTCATACTTATTTTATAAAAAGAGTTTATCTGGATGGAGTTCCCGGATTAGCGGCGGCATCAATCGATGCTTATGGTGTTTTTTCCAGATATGCTAAGATGGTATTACTCGAAAAAAATTTAGAATAATTTTAATTTACCAAATTTTATTTTTAATTTAAAAACCATTAAACTATCTAAACCTTTAATATCTATACGTTTAACTTCGTAATTATCCTTAAACGGAAATGTATTAGGACGATTACCAATCTTTAGTCCAAATTTCATTTTATTTTCGCTAATCAAAGTTTTAAAATTAGCTTTTTCAGTACTTTCCTTAGGATAATTTCCATAAGGATAAGCTAGTGCCGGATATACATTAAGATTATGACTTTTTATTTCTTCCTCACATTTCAAAAAATCATTTTGTATCTCCAAAGGACTTAAAGTTTGATATCTGTTGTGTTGATAAGAATGATAACCTAGCTCAATTATTTCAGATGGCAATTGTTTTAATTGCTCAATAGTCATTATTTTTTGTGCCGGTTCTCCTGTACTCTCATTCCATAAATCTGTTTTTCCAATATATTGAAAAGGAATAAAAAAACTAGCTTTTAGTTTAAATTTTTCTAATAATGGCAACGCATAAATTAATTGATTTTCTGTAACGTCATCAAACGTAAGAATAATGCTTTTTTTAGGAATCGCTTTCATTATGTTTAACTCAGAAAAATGAAATGTTTTATACCCTTTTTCTGTTAAATACTGAAATTGTCTTTCTAAATTTTGTACCGAAACTGTCAATTTATTACAATCTGAATCAGATTGACATACATTATGATACATTAAAATTGGTAATTTAGACATTTTAATTAATTTTCGGTAAAGTTATACTTTTTAACATTAATTTTGCCGAAAAAATCAGAAATCGTGTCCACCAAAAACATCAGTGTTATCTCTCTTTCCTATAATGATGAGATCTATATAAAAAAGCATATTGATAATTTATCTTTTGCCAATGAGATTATTTTAATCGACAATAATAGCACTGATAAAACCGCTGCAATTGCTGAAGAATTAGGAGCAACCGTAATTCATCAAAAGGATACTAAAAGGGCTGATATTATAAAATCTACAATTGAGTCTACGAGAAACAATTGGCTAATTGTGATTAATACGACAGATCATCTTTCGGAAGAACTTATAAATGAATTAACTAGAGAAATTGATAAGTCAAAAACTGCTGCATCCTATTTTACCGGACAAACTTTATTTTTCTTTGGAAAAACAATAAAATATGGTGTTTATTTAAATAAAAAGAAACTTTTAGTCTTTGATAAAACAAGATTCTCTTACTCAGAAGATTTTAATCATAACCCACCTAAAAGAGCAACCGTTTTCAAGAACAAGATAAACTCTTTTTCTTATAAAAATTTTGACGATTTTAATAGCAGACTAAATATAATTCGAAAAGAAGAAGCATTGGTTTTATTTCAAAATAATAAAAAACCAAATATCTATCATTTTTTCATGAAACCATTTTTCCTTTTTATCAATCAATATTTTCTAAAATTAGGTTTTATAAATGGTCGGGAAGGATTTATTTTAGCATATATATGCTCTTTTTCTGTTTTAAAACGTTACTTTATTTTATGGTTATTATATCGTAACATGGATTGATTATTTCGTTTTTTTTTAAACCAAAACAAGAATCAAATTTTTAAGCCCTCAAATTTAATTTTAAGATGAAAATATTAATTATACAACAAAAAAGAATTGGAGATGTTTTACTAAGCTCTATCCTATGTAATAGTATAAAAATGGACCACCCAAACGCTACGATAGATTTTATGTGCTACCCAAATTGTACAGATGTTTTATTGGGTAATCCAAATATTGACTCTATTATAGTGTTGCCAAACGAAATAAGAAAATCATATTTATCATTTTTTAAATTTATTTTTGAAATTAAATCTAAAAAATACGATGTTTTGATTGACGCATATGGCAAATTAGAAACTAATTTAATAACATTATTTTCAGGCGCAAATACAAAAATATCCTACTACAAATGGTATTCTTCGTTAATTTATAATCATAATATTTCGAGATTATCAAGAGAGACCAAATCAACCTATGGCCAGGCAATAGACAATAGACTTTTGCTGTTACAACCTTTAAATCTGGATAATACTAATCCTTATCCTAAATTATACGTTGCTCCTAAAGACAATCAGGATGCTCTGGCTTTATTTGAAAAACACAATATAGAAAAAGATCAAAAAATTGTAATGTTCAGCCTTTTAGGAAGTGAAGAAGCAAAAACATATCCTTTAGAATATATGGCAGAAGTAGTAGAATATGTTAGTAATAATAAAGATGTTACGATACTGTTTAATTACTTTCCAAGTCAGGTTGAAGATGCTAAAATAATCTATAATCTATGCTCTAAAAAAACGCAGGAAAAAATACATTTTGACTTGTTAGCTGATAATTTAAGATCCTTTATTGCTATAATGAACCTTTGCGATGTCATTATAGGAAATGATGGTGGTGCTATAAATATGGCAAAGGCACTAAATAAACCTTCTTTTACCATTTTTTCTTCCCATGTTGACAAAAATGACTGGGCAACTTTTGAGGATGGTCAACAAAATATTTCTGTACATTTAAGTGATTACAAACCTGAACTAGTTGAAAACTTACCTAACAAGGAAATAAAATCAAATTCGGCTAATCTATATAGTAAATTCACTCCTGATTTATTTAAAGATCAAATTATATTTTTTATAAACCAACATCTATAACTAAATTGTACTCTTTTAAAAACTAAGTAAATACATTGAAACCAATAGTTTATTTTATACGTTTTTACTGCGGTAATAAAAATTTCGGTTGTCTTTTTACGCTAATTTAACACGGCATTTGATAAATTTATAGATTCGTTTTTAAACCTTATTCGATTTTCATTGTCTAACTGGCATGAAAATACTTGTAATTCAAAAAAAGATGATTGGCGACGTACTAATTAGTACTGTCATATGCAATAATTTACGTATTGCTTATCCAGATGCTCAAATAAATTATCTGGTAAACACCTCAACAACCCCTATTTTAGAAGGGAATTTAAATATTGACAATATTATATTATTCGAAGAAAAACATCGAAAAAATAAAAAAGAATTATTAAATCTCGGACTGCAAATTCGAAAAGAAAAATACGATTTAGTAATCGATGCCTATTCAAAACTTGAAAGCTGGATTTTGGTTTTACTGAGCAATGCCAAACGCAAAATCTCCTATAAAAAACCCGGAAGAACTTTTTTATATACAGATAATGTCCCGTTTGAACCTTTCCCTAAAACTAATTTAGGTCTGGCAATCGAAAGACGTCTTTCGTTGTTAGAACCTTTAGATTTAAAAATTAAGATTGATCCAATTCCGAAATTATTTGTTTCTGAAAAAGAAAATCAGGAAGCAATTGCTCTTTTTGAAAAACACAATGTTCGAAAAGATCGAAAAACCGTTATGATAAGTCTTTTAGGAAGCGAAAAGCTAAAAACATATCCGTTAGAATTCATGGCTAAAGTAGTTGATTATGTTGCTGACAATGCCGATGTAAATATTCTTTTCAACTATTTTCCGAAACAAATTCAAGAAGCAAAAACGGTATTTGATGCTTGCAAACCTTCGACTCAGGAAAAAATCTATTTTGATATGTTAGGAGGAGATTTGCGTTCGTTTATTGGCTTGGTAAATCAATGTGATATTATTATTGGTAATGATGGCGGTGCAATAAATATGGCTAAAGCACTTGAGAAACCATCTTTTATTATTTTTTCGCCTTGGATAGAAAAGAAAATCTGGGCTACTTTTGAAGATGGAATTCATCATCTTTCGGTACATTTAAAAGATTATCGTCCGGATTTATTCGAACAAAAAACAGAAAAAATGCTCAAGAAAAAATCTTTGTCTTTGTATGAGGAATTTAAACCTGATTTTTTTAAGGCTAAAATCAAATTATTCCTGGAACAAAATTTAAGTAATTCTGCAGAATGATTTTACAGGAAAAACAACTTTTAACGGCATTGGTAATTACCTATAATGAAGAACAAAATATAAAAAATATTCTTGATGATTTCGCTTTCGCTGATGAGATAATCGTGGTAGATTCTTTCAGTACAGATAAAACTTTTGAAATAGCGTCTTCTTTTAAGAACGTAAAAGTTGTACAACGTTCTTTTGATAATTTTGCTTCTCAACGCAATTATGCGTTGAGTTTAGCCTCAAATTCCTGGATTCTTTTTCTAGATGCTGACGAAAGATTAACGCCTGAACTTCAGCAAGAAATTAGCTTTATAATCAATCAGGAAAATAGCGTTTCAGCCTATTTTATACGTCGAAATTTCATGTTTGAAAATAAAAAATTACGTTTTAGCGGATGGCAAACTGATAAGATTATTAGGCTTTTCAGAAAAGAAAATGCCATTTATAATCTCAAAAAAATTGTTCACGAAAAACTAATCATTCAGGGGAAAACAGGAAAGTTAAAAAATAAACTTATTCATCATTCCTATTCAAATTATCACGATTATAAGCAAAAAATGATTTTCTACGGACAATTAAAAGCTCAGGAAGAAGTTTTAAAAGAAACATCTCCCAATTTTTTCCATTTTTATATTCGTCCTGCATACCAATTTTTGAATCAATATCTTGTTCGCTTTGGTTTCCTGGACGGTAAAAAAGGGATCATAATTTGTTATTTAAATGCTTTGAGCGTTGCCGTACGTTTCCAGGAACTTAAAAAAATTAAGGCAAAAAACTAAGATTTCCAGAATTTCAGTTTCTTTTTAAGCCTTTGCTTTTTTGCAAATCCTTCCTGAAAATCAGCGGTTGCCTGCCACATTTTTTCAAAAATTTCAGCTTCGGTTTTCTCCGCGTAAAACTTCGAATATTCGTTGCTCATTATCGCAATCATACCTTTTTTAGGCGTTAAGCGACTAAAATTATTTATACGTTGCTCAAAACTCATTGAATCGTGAAAATTCATTCGATTTAAATCAACTAAGAAAAATTCATATCTATTTTCAGTAACTTTTTTAATCAAAGTATTTCCCGGAGAATGATCCAGAAACTCTACTCCTTTTTCATGCAAATCAAAAGTAAACTTTGTAAATTGTCTTAAAATAGCATCATGATCCGGATAGTCCGGAATCTCTACAAGCTCTCTATAAGTCAAATCGCAAGTAAGATGCTCGCTTGCGTAATAACTGTCTCTTAAACCAATAGCATTAAAATTCTCCAAAAAAGCAATTGGCTCTGGAGTTCCGATACCTTTTTCCAGTAAAATCGTAGCGTACTCAAACGAACGTCTGGCCTTTGATTTTCTGAAATATTTATAGGCAATTTTGTTAACTATATTTGGAATTTTGAATGATTTGATGTTGATTATTTTTCCGTTCAAATCAAATAATTTGATTTTATTACGATCTCCATTACCAAAAAGCTCTCCTTCAGTATTAAAGTTTTTAATCAGAAGCAGTATATCTTTTGAGCTTTTTACAGCAGAAGAAAATTTAAATTTTGCAATCATGTTAGGGTAAAATTGATTTAGTATTTTTCAATTATTGGCTTCCAAAAATTAATTACTTTGGGTTTGTTAATAGCATGACAGCCAAATGGAAGTTCATTATGGGTTAATTTCATTGCAAGATTAGGTTTTCTATCCATAGCAAAATAAACCGCTTCTTTATAATTAGGGATTTTGAAATTTAAATCTAATTCCGGTGCCTTCAAAGACCAAAAGACATCTTCAATAGCATAAATTTCTTTATCTTTTTCATTTAAAAAATCAAAAATAAATTCCTTATATTTTTTAGAAATCTCATAATGTGATTCCACCTTTCGTAATGAAAATCCACCATTTCCGACTTTAAAGAATATTGCTTCTCTAGCTCTTTTCTTTTTCGATCGGAATAATTTGGCAAATTTAAACAATAAACTCCTGAAAGTAGAGTCTGCATAAGCTGCTAACCAAGGAGCGCCAATATAATCATATCCTTTTTCACACCAATTTTTTAACTCATCTTTAAAAACAAATGCATCTAATTGATATATTAAAATATATTCTGTGTCTAAAAAACTTTCATAAAAAGCAGACGATAATAACAATTCATTATAGCCTTCAATATTAGCAAAATAATGCTTTGGGAAACTTATAGAAGAAATATTATCAAATTTTTCTGATAAATAAGAGTGATTTAGTCCTTCTGGATGTACTATTACAATTTCATAATCTTTTAAGATTTTACAGCACTGAAGAAAAGATTTCTCTTCTAGATTACCAAAAAATTCCTTATATACAGGAATAACTATTTTTACAAAATTTTTAGGCATGTGGCACTTTATAATTAGATCTAGACATCAAGAATCTAAGCAAACATAGATGTTTTGTTTTTTTTCGAATTAAAAAAAACAAAAATAAACTTATTAATAACAAGAAAGTCAATAAATAAAAAAAATATAAATTTACATGAAAGAAATCATATAAACGTAAAAAAAATCCATATTTGATTATAAACTTCTACCCAGAAAAAAAACATTTTTAAAACACACAACCTTAACGAAGTATACAACCTTAATACGAATTTGTATGTAGTTAAAACAGTAAGTTTTGATAATCGAAATTTAACAAACATATTATAACGACTTTAAAACAAAACGGACATTTTTTTTTAAAGTCTAACTTAAATACATACAATAAACAATTTAGTATGATTAAAAAAAATGTCTGTTTTTCAAGAAAACAGACATTTCAAATTTTATAAAACTAATTTAAGAAATATTAAAAATTAGTTGTTCACTGTCACCTTAAAAGATGACATTTGATCATTCCAATTTGTACCTGGTCCCATTCTATGACCTCCAAGGTTACCATCATAAAGTTCTAATGGCACTAAGAAACTTATTGATCTACCACCATAATTAGGATCTCTGAATAAAGTTACAGTATACTTATTAAGCACATCTACTTTAATATAAAAAGAACTTGCTTTATCATTAAAACCATAAGGAATACCAACATCAGGAATTTCAACACCATTATCATACACTGGAAATGTTAAAAACTGTCCAGGATTAGTAATATTGTTTTCATAAAAAGTAATAGTTCCCGTTTGAACAGCAGCCGCTTTTCCTGTTATTGATTTTTTAGAACTATTTTTATTCTCTAAATTTAAAGCTTTCTGTAAATCTTTATAATTGTCAAAAAATAACAAGCTTTTATCAGCATTTACATAAACTGCTAATTCTTGTAATTGTTGTGTTTTTTGATAAACATCGTTTGCAACACTCTCATTAAGTACAATTGTAGAATCATTTTTTACTTCGTAAGAAGATGAATATGATTTAGAATTGTATGAAAATTTCATAACATTCTTTGTTACGTCAGTTTTCTTTTCGATTCCATTGACATTGGAAGTTGAAGATTCCTGATCAGAACTACATGATAATAATGAAGTTACAGCTAAAACACAAAGTAACACTTTTTTCATTTTATTTTTTTTTAAGGTTAATCGTAAAAATACTACAACAAACGTACGAATAAATACTAATATTTCTTAAAATAGAAACAAAAAATAAATATTATATTACAAAAAAGCGATTTGAAAAATTTAAATAAAAATTCAGCTAAATTCAAAAAAAACAACTTCTCCAAATTTGAATTATTATCTTTGCCGAAACTAAAGTTTTTACATCAAAAACATCAATCCGGAAGTTATAGACGAATTTGCAATCATAAAATATGTTGGAACATTATAACAAAAATTCTTAAAAATTTAATTAATCTTTCATTTGAAGAAAATATAAACAACTATAAAAAAACTTTCAAAAATCACGCAACCTTTAACGGCTTTTGATATCTTATTAAAAAACTTGTGCCTATGAAAAATGAAACACATTTTTCTTTAATTTTTTAAAGATTTTTTTGAAAAAAAAGCACAATAAATTCTTTTTAATATCTTCGCCAACTTAAGAATCATCTTATATTATAAATAACATTCATTACCAGCCTAATAAGCAATTTTAATTTTAATACTAAATATTATATTTCAACACAAAATAATTTATGCGTATCACCTTAGTAAGCTATGATAATTGGGGATTTAATAACCACATTGCGATCTCTTTAAGACAAAAGGGACATAATGTACATCATATTAATTTTAATAAATATGAATACAAATACCCTAATTTTCTTTGCCGAATACATAATTTTATTCTGAAGTCGTTTTTTAAGAAAAACTTAAAAACGATGTATTTTGGAAAAAAAATTCTTGAAAATCTAAAAGAAATTAATGAGATACAAGATGTAATATTAGTCATCAAAGGCGATTTTATTGATCCAAAAAGTGTTTTAGAATTAAAGAAGTTTGGAAAAAAAACAATCGCATACTTTAATGATAATACGTATCGTTGTCCTAAAATAATTAGAGTTATTCCCAATTTTGATGAAGTTTTTTCGTTTGAAAAAGAAGACTGCAAAAAATACAACTTAAAACTTGCTACAAATTGGATCTATAATTCTGAATGTAATGTGCCTCAAAAACCATTTGAATATCAGATTTTTAATATCATCTCAAAAGACCGAAGACTTCCTATTGTTTCAAAAATTGCAGCTGATTTAAAATCAAAAAATATCAGCCATAAATTTTTCGTTTATAATAAGAAATACAAACAACAAACTTCAACAGTTGAATTTATAACAAATCATATTCCATTATCAGAAATTAATGAATATATAAATCGCTCGCAGGTTTTACTTGATGTAAATCGAAAAGGTCAAAATGGACTTACATTTAGGGTATTTGAAAGCATAGGATTGCAGAAAAAACTAATTACCACAAATTCAGATATTGTAAATTATGATTTTTACAATCCTAAGAATATTTTGGTAATCGATGAGGGAAATCCTGATATTCCATTATCATTTTTTGAATCAGAATATGAAAATTTACCTGATAGAATTTTTTATAAATATACATTAGAAGGCTGGATTGATAATGTAGTTTATAACACTCCTACAATTTAATAAAAAAATAATGGCTCAAAATATATACATCGTTTGTCCACCAAAGAAAGCAACCGGAGGCCCGGAAGCATTACATCAATTAGGTTATATCTTAAATTCACTTGGATATAATGCTAAGATGTTATATTCTAAGTATAAAAAAGATCCTGTACATCCTTTTTACAAAAATTATAATGTTCCGTACGTTATGAAAGTAAAGGATAGTGCAGAAAATATTATAATTATACCGGAATCAATGACCAATCTTATTGCTAAATATCCTTTGGCACAGAAAAAAATTTGGTGGTTAAGTCTTGATTTTTACGAGGTTTTAATGAACAGTCGTGAAAAGAAAAAAAATTGGATTCGACAAATATTTGTACCTTATAAACATACAGAATATCGCTTTGAACCTAACAAAACTGTTACACATTGGTATCAATCTCAAAGAACAAAAGAGTTTTTACAGACCAAAAAACTCGACAATGATATTGCTTATTTGTGTGATTATGTAACGGAACTTTTCTTTGAAAGTTTACCGGAACAAAATGATTTCCCAAAAGAAAACATTATCACTTACAACCCTAAAAAAGGATTGGATAAGATAGAACAATACATGGATCTTCTTCCTCAATACAATTGGATACCGCTAAGCGGAATGACAAGAGAAGAAATGAGAGATACTTTACGAAAAACAAAATTGCATTTAGATTTTGGTTACTTCCCAGGGAGAGATAAAATCCCGAGAGAAGCATTAATATCAGGTGTTTGTTTATTAACCGGTCGTGACGGAACATCTGCATTTAAAGAAGATCTTGGAATACCTGAAAAATATAAATTACACGCTGATGAGATACAAACCGAGAAAGTAACGGAGCTTATCAATCATGTAATGAATAATTATGAAGAAGTTTTTGAAGAATTATCCTCTTTTAGAACATTTGTCATGAATGAAAAAAGTAGAATGATCGAAGATGTAAAACAACTTTTTAATAAAAATTAATTTAAGAACTATGTTTGTAAGCGTTGTAATGATTACTTATAATCACTCTTTATATATAAAACAGGCGATTGAGAGTATTTTATCGCAGGTTACTGATTTTGAATTTGAACTTATCATATCAAATGATAAATCTACAGATGATACAGATCTGGTTATAAGAGAAACTCTTGCGCAAAACCCAAATGCACATAAAGCAAAATATATCAACCACGAAACTAATATTGGTATGATGCCTAATTTTGTTTCTGCACTTAGTAATGCTACCGGAAAATATATTGCTTTATGCGAAGGTGATGATTATTGGTGCGATGACAATAAACTACAAATTCAGGCTGATTTTTTAGAAAACAATCCTGATTTTAGTATTTGCTTTAGCAATGTGGGTTTATTGACAAGTAGTGGAATGAAGGAAGATAATCGAAAAAAGAAGATTCCGGAAGTTTCCACTATTAAAGAACTTGCCAAAAATAATTTTATACACACGCCAAGCGTTTTATATAGAAATCATCTTATTAAGGAATTTCCAAAATATTTTACCGAAGCTCCAATTGGAGATTATTTCCTGCACATGTTAAATGCGCAACACGGAAAAATTAAATATATCGACAAGGTATTGGCAGTTTATAGAATACATGATGCTTCGTATTGGTCTTCTAAAAAAGATGAAGAACAACGAACTATTATCATTAATTTTCTAAATACTTTAAAAACTTTCTTTGATGAGGATATTCAAAAAATAATTAATCGTCAAATCCAAAAGATTCAATCAAAAGACATGTCGTTTTTCGAGAAAAAACTATTCAAGCTAAAAAGTCTTTTTTACCGATAAAAATTGTCCAAAAAAAGAAGCCTATTATTTTAATCATAATAGGCTTCTTTTTTTAATTATTCTATGTTTTAGAAATTTAATACTTTAGCAGGAACTCCAAAAACAGTAGTATTTTCTTTTACATTTTTTATTACTAAACTTGCCGCTCCAACAGTCGCCCCTTTTCTAACAATTATATTAGGTAAAACGGTTGATCTTGTATTAAGACACACTTCATCTTCTAATATTGCATATCCGCCCGTAAAACTATAGGCATTTATATGGCACCACTTGCCTATTTTAGAATCATGTCCAATAGCTACAAACCCTTGAATGGTGACAAAATCATCTACCGTACAATCATTACTAATATTAGAATACATAAAAGCAATTAGACCAATACCTAATTTTACATTTGAATGGACAATTACGGTTGGATGTACTAAATTAATAAACTTCCCTCCTTTACTCTCAATTAATTCAACGTAATGTTTTTTCCATTTTACACTTCCAAGTGCGCAACAAAAAATATCATTTTCCTGAATTTCATAATCTTCAACATTACCAATAATTTCCGGATAATTTTCAAAACCCTCTAATGCATCTTTTTTATCATCTAAAAAACCTTTTACAATATAGTCTTTTTGATAACCTTCACACTGCAACGCTAAATTATAAACCTCACGTCCATAACCTCTTGCTCCTATTATTATTAAGTTTTTCATTAGTCGATTTTTAAATTACAAGCTCCCCATGAATATCCAACTCCAAATCCGGCCAATATTATATTTTTGCAATTTTCTAATTTTCCTTCTTTCAAAGCATCATACAAAGCAATTGGTATTGTAGATGAAACAGTATTCCCACAGTGGGCCATACTGATATAAAATTTATCTTCCGGGATTTTTATTTTTTTCCTAAGATGATTCAGCATGTATTTATTGGCTTGATGAAAAACAAATAAATCGATATCATCCTGATTCAGATTTGCCTTTTCTAACATTCCGCGGACAAGTTTTGGAACAAATTCTCCAGTAAAATTAAAAATTTCAGTTCCGTTCATAAACAAATTTTTATCGTTTCGAACATTTCCAAACTCATCACTTATATCTTCATTATCGTTTAAAACCGGAAAACGCATTCCGCCTTGTTTTACAATTAAGTTTTCGGCACCTTTTCCATCGGTTCCAAAAACAAAATTACCAATAGAACAAAAGCCTTTCTCGCTGGATATTAAAGTTGCAGCGGCTGCATCTCCAAAAATGGTTTTATTACTTTTATCTTTTGGATGTATAAATTTTGAATACGTTTCAGATGTAATCAGTAAAATGTTTTTCGCCATTTCACCAGCAATTAAACCTTTTGCCAAGCTTAATCCATAAACAAAACCCGAACATCCTAAATTATAATCTAAAGCTCCAATTGTTGTATTTAAACCCAATTTTTCCTGAATAATACAAGCTGTTGTTGGCAAAAAATAATCTGGGCTTTGTGTACAAAACAATAGAAAATCAATTTCTGATCTGTCAATATTATGTTCCTCGAATAATTTTTCGGCTGCTTTTACCGCCATATCAGATGAAAACTCATCTTTGGCACTTATATGTCTTGAATTAATTCCTGTTTTAGAACTGATTTTTTCAATATCCCATTCTGGAAATTCCTGATTTATCAAATCATTAGATAAAATTTCTTCAGGCAAATAATAGGAAATAGCTTTAATATTAGCTTTCATGCTGTAAAAATTTTAAATACGTTTTTTGAAAATGATGAACACGTTCTTCTTCGTCAGAAAGTTTTCCGGACAAATTAGTATGTCTTACACCTTGCTGAACCAACTGACAAACTGCTTTGTCTTCATCAAATACTTGTCGGTTAAAATTAATCAATGATTCCTCAAAAGCTTTAATTACAATTGATTTTTCATTAGGATTCTCTGTTTTTGTGGTAAAAACATGACTTGTAAATCTTGAAACATCTGAGGTAATTGGCTCGATTACAGAATAATTAAATGATATACCGTGCGTGCTTGATATCAATAAATCAGGAAAAATCAAAATGTGTTTATATCCTTCAATATCATATTCTCTAGGCGAAAAATAATTATTAATTTTTTTATATCCTCCTTTGTCTTTTACAATATTTAAATCACTAGTCCAGCTTGAATTATTTTCATCAAATTCAAAATCTAATCCTGAAGGCTCTAACTTAGCCAGTGTTTCTGCGTGAATCAAACCAACGTGATAACTTTCTAAGGTATTTTCGACAATTACTTTCCAGTTTGCTGTAATTTCCATCGAATTAACATCAATTCTATCTCCTAAAGACAAAGACATTTCTTTTAATTCATTATAAAAAATACCTATAAAATCCTCCAGAGGTTCAATGTTTTCGTTTAAAGTCACAAAACATAAATTACCACAAAATGAAACTTGAAATTCTTTCAGTTTCATTTCACAAAGTTCTTCTTTTGTAAACTTCTTGAATAATGGTTTTTTAGGAATACCACTCGGAATTCCTTCTTTATCGTACGCCCAGCCATGATAAGGACACATTAAAGGTCTGTTACCTGATTTTTCTTGTTGAATTATAGAAAATCTGTGTGAGCAAACATTCAAAAAAGCTTTAATGGTTCCTCTTACATTTTGAATAACAATTGGTGTACCCGCAATTTTTGCGGTAACAAAATCGTTGTCATTTTCAAAATCAGATCTAAATCCCACAAAATGCCAAACCTTACTAAACAACCTATCATTTTCCTGTGTAAAAATGTCGTTGTCATGATAATGAATAGCTGGTATATTTGAATTCATATTTTTTTATTTCAATGTAAATCCTCCGTCAATAATTAAATCTGAACCCGTCATCCATTTACTAATATCACTTAATAAATACATGATTAATCCCGCAACATCTGATGGTTCACCGTATCCTAACGGATATTCTGATTCTGCTTTTTTTAATTCTTCATCAGAAACCACATCACTGGCTTTATCTGTCATTGCCGTTTTTATAATTCCCGGACTTACACTATTAGAACGTATTCCCTGAGAAGCTAATTCAGAAGCTAATACTTTAGAAAAAGCACTTAAAGCCGCTTTTGACGCGGTGTACATTGCAGTTCCCGGAACACCTAATTTTGAAGAAATTGAGGAAACAAAAACAAGAGAGCCTCCCTTTTTTAATAATTTACTTTTTATCAATTTCTGACTTAAGACCACATTGCTGTCAAAATTTGTAGCAAAAACCGAATTTATTTTACTTTCGTTCAAGAATTTAACCGGTAAATATTCGACTACACCAGCATTAAAAACAACACCGTCATAAGGCAAACTTTCACTAATTAATGTCGTAAGATTAGCTGAATCAGAAAGATCTGCAACTTGTATTTTATGACCATCACCATTTAGTAAGGTTAATGTTTCTTCCAATTTCTCGACATTTCTTCCGATAATTGTAAGTTTTGCTCCCAACTCAGAAGCTGTTATAGCAATTTGCCTTCCTATTCCTGATGAGGCACCAGTAACTAAAATGTTTTTATCCTTTAATGTAATCATATTTACAATTCAATTAATTCTAATGATTCAATCTTGCAATCTTTTGCTAACATTGTTCCCCATGATAATCCAACACCAAAACCACACATAACTATGTTTGATGTTTTGTTTAAAATGGCTTCTTTTAACTCCGAAACAATTGTTAACGGAATTGTCGCTGAAGAAGTGTTTCCGAAATTTTTCAGAGAATAAGGTACTTTCTCCGCGGGAAGTTTCAGCTTTTTCGCAATCATTTTATTCATCATCATATTTGCCTGATGAAAAACAAAATAATCAATTTGATCTTTATCAATTTCAAATTCAGTAATTAGCTTATTGACTGTTTTAGGTCCTTGGGTTATTCCAAAACTAAAAACATCCATCCCATCTAAAACCAGATCGCATGAAGTTCTCTCAATTCCTTTTTCTATTGTTTGAATTTGTAAAGAATCATTATTGATTCTATTTCTTGAACCTCCGTCGGGAACAATAATCGTTTTATATCCCGATCCGTCCGAACCTAGATCAAATGAGAATTCTGCACCATCAGAAAACTCCAATGCTGTTGCAGATCCCGCATCTCCAAAAAGAGGTAAAGTACTTTTATCTGTTTTCGAGATAATTTTACTGATTGTATCTCCGGCAAGTAATAATCCCTTTTTAATTCCACTTGTTTTCATCATGCTTGTCAAAATCGACAAACCATAAACATAACCGGAACAGCCCAAAGGCACATCAAAAGCAATACAGCTTGTTGCCAAACCTAATCTCTCCTGAAGTATCGCTGCCGAAACAGGTAAAATATAATCACCTGTTTGTGAGACAAAAACTAAAATTTCGATTTCTTCTTTTTGCCAGTTTAAATCTTTGATTAATTTTTCAGCAGCTTCACAGCATAAATCAGAAGTACAAATCTCTTTTGTTGCAATGCGTCGTTCTTCAACTCCGGTTACTTCAATAAACTTTTGAATTTCTTCCTGCGTCAGTATATCTAAATCAATGTTGCGCTCCACATCTTTTGGAACACAACACGAAATACCTTTTATTGCAATATCCTTTACTGAAAAAGTAGCCATTTAATTATCCTTTATTTTTAATTATTTCGAAGATATCATTTATTGAAGTCGAAGATTTAATATCATCTCCCGTTAATTTTACCGAGTATTCTTCATCAGCCATAGCAATTAATGATAATGCTGTTAATGAATCCCATTCTTCCAAATCTCTAAAAACAGTTTCTTGTTTAATTAATGCGGCATCTGTATCATCTAAAATATCTGCAAAATTTCGCAAAAAAGTGTTGATTTCCATAGTATTCTTAATTTTATTTTGAGTTTATTATTTTATTAATTTTTATAAAAGGTCTGATAAAAAATATTCATTAGACAGTTAAGAAAAAAAAACTTAAAATGTTGTCATTCAAACATCTCAGATATTAATCCTATTGCATATACTGTTATAATGCCATGTTATGGCAAAAATTCAGGTTTCTTTTCCTATTTTTGACCCCACAAATATAACAATAGTTTACCCTTAAAGGAAATTAAACTCACTAATCAATAATTAAATGATTCCCGTAACCAAAACTTTTTTACCTCCACAAGAAGAATACAATTCTTTTCTAAAACGTGCATGGGACAAAGCTTGGCTCACAAATCGTGGCGAACTTACAATAGAATTAGAAAATAAGCTAAAAAAACATCTTGATGTTTCTCACCTTATAATTACTAATAACGGTACAATTCCTATTCAAATTGCCTTAAAGCTATTTGGTAAAGGCGGAGAAATTATCACAACTCCTTTCTCTTATGTGGCTACTTCGGCTGCAATTGTGTGGGAAAATTGCACGCCTGTTTTTGTCGATATTAATTCAGAATATTTAACTATTGATGAAACCAAAATTGAAAGTGCAATAACGCCAAAAACAACGGCGATATTAGCAACTCATGTTTTTGGAAATCCATGTCATATTGAAGCTATTGAAAGTATTGCTAAAAAACACAATCTAAAAGTGATTTATGATGCTGCACATTCTTTTGGCGTTAAATACAACAACAAATCTGTATTTAATTTTGGAGATGTCAGCACCTGTAGTTTTCACGCAACAAAATTATTTCACACCGGAGAAGGTGGTGCAATGTTTTGTAACAATGACACTATTTATCATCAATTATTTTACAGTCATAATTTTGGACACAACGGACCTTTGGAATTTCATGGATTAGGAATTAACGCCAAAATTTCTGAGCTTCAATCTGCGATGGGTCTGGCAGTTTTTCCTTATATGAATCATATTATTGCGGAAAGAAAAAAAGTAGTAGATTTTTACAATGAAAATTTAAACTTTAAAGCCGTAAAAACCATAAAAATAAGAGAAAACACAGAGTGGAATTATAGCTATTATCCAATAATTTTTAATTCAGAAGCTACTTTATTAAAAGTTCAGGAGGCGTTATTAAAAGAAAACATTCTACCAAGACGTTACTTTTATCCTTCCTTAAACACGATCGACTATGTAAATGGAGCTGAAATGCCAATATCAGAATCTATTGCATCACGAATAGTTTGTTTGCCTCTTTATGTAGGTCTTTCGAAAGAAACATTGGAAAAAATAACTCAAATTATAAATACATTAACAGCATAATATCAAACTCATTCTGTTATTAATCAAATATTTCTAAACTTATGAATCAAGATATAAATACTGAAATCCATAACGCTTACGAAGTCATTAAAGAAGGCGGAATTATTCTTTATCCTACTGATACCGTTTGGGGAATTGGCTGTGACGCCACAAATCCAGAAGCTGTTGCCAAAATATACAAATTAAAACAACGTGCCGAAACTCAAAGCATGATTGTACTAATGAATGGCGAAAAAATGATGTATAATGTGTTCAAAAACATTCCAGAAGTTGCGTGGCAAATTTTAGATTTATCTGAAAAACCAACAACTTTAATTTTAGACGAACCAAGAAATGTGGCTAAAAATATTATTGCCGCAGATAATTCTCTTGCTGTTCGTATTGTAAAAGAACCGTTTTGCTTTAAATTATTAGAGCGAATGAAAAAACCTTTAGTTTCCACTTCGGCTAATATTTCAGGACAGCCTACACCTATTGCTTTCAAAGACATTAATCCCGAAATCATAAAAGGTGTTGATTACGTAGTAAAATTAAATCAGGATAGAATTGGAGGAAAACCTTCGACAATTATCAAACTGACAAACGATTCTCAGGTAAAAGTAATCCGTAAATAATTTTAGATTTTAGATTTTTTGCTTGAGGTTAACTCATTGCAATTTGGATTTTCTTAAATTGGAATTTAAAACCTTGGAAACTTAGCATCTCAGTCCCGAAGCTTCGGGATAGCAACTCAAAAGAAACCTTTGAACCTTTCCAACTCTGAACCTTTGAACCTTCCTTAAACCGTTTTCAAACTCTCAATCAACCAATCGATATCTTCTTTTGTGTTATAATGACTAAATGAAATTCGGAGATTTGGTAATTTTAAATCAGTCTCCGATAACATTTCTTTCAAAACGTGCGATGGTTTGATACTTCCGGATTGACAGGCGCTTCCTCTTGAAACTGCAATTCCTTTCATATCCAGACTAAACAAAAGCATAGAAGTTTTATCCGAAGAAAACGGCAGAATAATATTGATAATATTATAAAAATCGTCTTTTTTCCCGTTGATTCTAAAACCAGGAAAATGAATTTCCAATTGCTCAATCAAATACATTTTTAATTCTGTAATGTATTTTCTTTCGGTATCTAAATTTTCATATGAAAGCGATAATGCTTTTGCCATTCCGGCAATTTGATGTACCGCTTCGGTTCCTGCGCGAAGTCCTTTTTCCTGCTCTCCTCCAAAAATTAAAGGCTGTAAACCAGAATTTTTTCGAACAAAAGCAAAACCTACTCCTTTTGGACCGTGAAATTTATGTGCACTTGCTACAATAAAGTCTACAGAAGTCTTTTGCAGGTCGATTTCTGTTTTCCCAACAGATTGTACTGTATCAGAGTGAAACAAGGTATTGTATTGCTTGCAAATAACAGAAACTCTATCTAAATCTAAAACAGTTCCGGTTTCGTTGTTTACATGCATCAAACTAACGATTGTCTTTTTTTCATCAGACAATAAATTAGACAAATGCGTTAAATCGATACTTCCGTCAGGATTAATTTTTACATAATCGACTTGAATATTATAATCAGATTGCAATGCCAAAGTTGCATACAATACAGCATGATGCTCAATTTTTGTAGTAATGATTCTCTCCACTTTAAGATCTTCAACCGCAGAACGAAGTATCCAGTTATCTGCTTCGGTTCCTCCCGAAGTAAAAATAATTTCTTGTGCAGAGCAATTTAAATGCTTGGCGATACTTTTTCTTGAAAGTTCTAAAACAGTTTTTCCATTGCGTCCAAAGCTATGTGTAGAAGACGGATTTCCAAAATCTTCTGTCATAACTTTAGTCATTTCCTGAATAACTTCAGGGCGCATAGCGGTTGTAGAGGCGTTGTCGAGATATACTTTTTTCATTACTGCAAAGTTAAGAAATATCAATTGTGAAATCTTAAATATCAATTGCCAAATTTTTCACTATTTTTGACCCAAATAAATTTACGATGAAAAAATATGCATGCCTTCTCTTGTTCGCGCTACTTTTAAATGGTTGCGATGATGGCAATTTAACAGTTGATTCTATAGATTTTGATACTGTTGCCTCAACAAACTGTGATACAACAAACACTTTACTTTATAAACTTAAAGACAGAGAGGCATTGTTGCTGCAATTACCTCCCAGCAGTCTTGAAAATAACCCTACACTCCAAGACACACTAACATACGACATTGACAATAATCTTTATCGTGTTCTTTACAGAGCTTATGATGGTAAAGTTGAAGTAGCAAATATCTGTGGTCTAATCCCCCCTAAAACACCAAATGTCATAGAAGAATGGGTAGGAACTAAAGGAAAAATACAAATTACAACTACACAAATTAGTTCTGCTCCAAGTGAAGTTGATGGTAGCACTCGAGTTACAGGATACAACCACAGTATTGTTTTTAAAAATATAACCTTTTTAAAACCTGCTGGACCTCAAGTAGAACAGAAATATGTTTTTGGTGATTTTAAAATTACGATAAACCCAACTCCTTTAACTTTTGCCAAACCAGAAGAAGCAGGAGAATGTCCGGATCAAAATCAAGTTTATAATTATAATGCTGCATTTTACATTATGCTTCAAAACTTTGATCCAACTTTATTTGTAAACGAAGCAACTCCTGCAGATAAACCTAGAATACGAGATATAACCGCAACACAAAACAATGTCATTTATCGTACCCTTACAGGTGTTGCTTTAAATAAAGATTATTTCTGTAAAGGGTCTCTTACTCCAACAAACCCTGCTATAAAAGAAACCTGGAATGGTACTAATGGTACAGTTGAAGTTGCTACGCAAGTAACAAACAATATCGTGATGCATACAATTACATTAAGAAATGTTACACTTGTAAAAGAAAACAGCAGTTTCAAATTAGGTAATAATTTTGTCTTAGGAACTGTAACTAAAGCAAAGAACTAAGTCTTAAAAAACCCATTTTAAAACCTGTTTAATTCTTACAAAAAAACGTCTGTTTTTCTAAGCTGATTTATATATAAAATCAGAAAGAAAAACAGACGTTTTTTTATGTCTCAAAATGAATTGCTTTAACTGAAAAAAGCAATTTTATTTACTGTTTTGTCTAAAATAAACTTCAGTTGCACCTAAACCATATTTTTGATAATTGGCATCCTGAAAATCTATTCCGTCATAACGGCCTAATAAAAAATCAAGTTCGGCTTTCAAAATTCCTTCGCCAACACCGTGAATAAAAACAATTTTAGGAATGCGATTTCTAATTGCAAATTCGATATGTCTTTTGGCAGTTTCAGTCTGCAAAGTCAGAATATCATAATTTGACATTCCGCGTTTATTTGGTACCAATTTTTCAATGTGCAAATCAAATTCCGGAGCAGCAATTTCGCGTTTATCCTTCTTTTCTTTTACAAAACTCCTTGCTTTTGGCTCCGTTTTCTCTTTTGTAATCTCTTCTAAATTAATCCTTTTAATAGAATTCATTAAATTACTGGAATCCTGAATTTTAAGTAATTCGTTGACAAAAAATGTCATCGAAAATCCATCCTCAGTTTCTATCAAAACTTCATTATTTTTAACCGAAATCACCGTTCCGTTTATGGCTTCGTCCAGAACCGAAACCTTATCTCCTTTAGTCAACATCGTTCTCCTCTTTTTCTTGATTTTTACTCGGTGTTTTTGCGCTTAACTGCATCATTCCAAACATGAAAACCGCAATTGCAATTACCGTTATATAGATATTTTTTTCGGGTGAAACCTGCTCGTACAATGCAACCGAAATAGCAAGAATCATTATTATAATTTTAAGTACTTTCATATTTTAAAGTATAAGGATTCAAAAGTATAAAACTTTAAAATAGCAGTTCGCTTCTTTTGAAATGTTATCAAATATTTTTTTTGTAAAATTGTAAAAAATAATCGACTTGCATTTAGAAAAATATATGATCCCGTGTTTGTTCAAAACGCTCTTTGGAGTTGAGTGTTTAGGATGTGGTTTTCAGCGCTCTTTAGTCTTACTTTTTCAAGGCGATTTTCTGGCTGCTTTCAAGATGTATCCGGCGGTCTTTACTACCCTTTTATTTTTTGCTTTTGTAGCTTTATATTTTTTAGACAAATCAAGAAATTACAAAAAACTAGTTTGGAATATGGCATTCGTAAATCTCGTTTTTATGCTTGGCGGATATTACTACAAACACTTCTATATTTAATTTTTTCGAGTCAAAATCGACTGAAATTATTTCTTGATTTGGTTCAGAATATCATTCATCATTTCGATTTGTACTTTCTGAATTTCGATTAATTCTTGTTGCTGATGCATAATCATGTGATCAATTTTATCATGAATCATTCTAATTTCTAATTCTGATTTTAGGTTAATCATATAATCTTTTTTAGCTCTGTTTCTGTCTTTTTCTTCCTGACGATTTTGACTCATCATAATTACCGGAGCTTGCAGAGCTGCAATACAAGACAAAATCAAATTCAGCAAAATAAACGGATATGGATCAAAACCTTTATTAACCAAAATATAAACATTGGCACCAATCCAAACAATTATAAAAAGTAAAAATGAAATAATAAAAGTCCAGCTTCCACCAAAATCTGCCACTTTATCTGCTATTTTTTGACCAAAACTTCTCGTTTCCTGTTCGTCTTCTACAATACTTACGATTGATTTATCTTCTTTTAAAGAGGCAATCACACTTTTTTCAAGATCTGAAAGTGCTCCGATTTCGGTAGACAAATAACCCGAAACATATTGCTGACGATATTCATTTAATTCTTTAACTCCGATACAATCATCTTCACAAAAAGAAGGATGATCTTTGATAATTAGTCCTAAAATGGGATCATGTATCGATTTTCCATAAATTTTCTCACTTTCCGGAAATTCAAGATTAGAAATAGCGCTCTTAAAAGTTGAATTATTTTTCATTTTTATAAATTTTACTGGCTAATTTACGCATTTAACTTCTTAAGAATCATATAAAATAATCGCTTTTATTATTCTTTTTTTTATCACAAATTGAATTTACTATGCAAAATTTCTTTAGTTAATTCATGCCCTTATTTACAAAAAACACCTTACTTTTAACGTTTTAAAATTATCCACTCAATTTTACAATTGTGACTAAAGACAGTATCATACAAAATATAAAAGCTCTAAAAAGCCATTCAAACATAAATTACGGAATCAAAACTAAAACAGAAGATTTTACAGAGAAGCTTTTCTACACTCTTTTTGATTCGAATGCGGCTTTAGATGAAAGCATCGACGAACTCGAAATTCGTTTTAAAGAGATTGCTATTCTCGCTTGCAAAAAACCGGAAAATTTATGCGAATCGATTTGGGATCGCTTTCTGGAAAAATTACCAATTGTCTTAGAAAAACTAAATGAAGACGCTGCTTATATTCTGGAAAATGATCCTGCGTCAAACAGTATCGACGAAGTTTATTTGGCATATCCCGGTTTCTATGCTATTGCAATTTACAGATTAAGTCATGAACTTTATAATCTGGATTTACTATTATTCTCGAGATTAATGAGTGAATATGCGCATAGAATTACCGGAACTGATATTCATGCAGGTGCCAAAATTGCTTCACCGTTTTTTATTGATCACGCAACCGGAATCGTTATTGGTGAAACGACCGTAATTAAAAAACACGTTAAAATCTACCAAGGTGTGACTTTAGGTGCATTAAGCGTAAGCAAAGAAATGAAAAACGCTAAAAGACATCCAACCGTAGAAGCGAATGTTTGCATTTATGCCAATGCAACGATTTTGGGAGGCGAAACCACAATTGGCAAAAACAGCATTGTTGGAGGAAACGCCTGGATTACCAAATCAATTCCCGAAGATTCTATCGTTCTGAATACAACTACAACTGAAGTTAAAATAAAAGAAAAAAAATAAAAATGGGTCCACAGAAATTGCTTAACCTAATTGGAAATACTCCTTTGATGGAAACTGTCAATTTGGTTAAAAATAAAAATGTAAAACTTTTACTGAAGCTTGAAGGAAATAATCCTGGCGGAAGCGTAAAAGACAGAGCTGCATACAACATGATCGCTTCGGCGCTTGAAAGAGGCGAAATTAAAAAAGGAGACAAACTAATTGAAGCGACAAGTGGCAACACCGGAATTGCGCTGGCAATGATTGCACAATTGTTTCAAATAGAAATAGAATTAGTTCTTCCGGAAGATTCTACAAAAGAACGCACTCAAACAATGCGTGCTTATGGCGCTACAGTAATTTTAACGCCCGCTAGCGAAGGAATTATTGGTTCAAGGGATTATGCCGACAAAAAAGTTGCAGAAGGCGGTTATATCATGCTAAATCAGTTTGCGAATGATGACAACTGGAAAGCGCATTATAAAACGACTGGTCCTGAAATCTGGAACGATACTGACGGAACTGTTACACACTTTGTTTCGGCAATGGGAACAACAGGAACTATTATTGGAACTTCGACTTATTTAAAAGAAAAAAATCCCGCTATTCAAATCGTTGGCGCACAACCAAGCGACGGATCACAAATTCCCGGAATCCGCAAATGGCCACAGGAATATTTACCTAAAATTTTTGATGCTTCAAAAGTGGATACCGTTATCGACGTAAGCGAAGATGACGCCAGAGACATGACTAAAAGACTAGCGCTCGAAGAAGGTGTTTTCGCCGGAATGAGCAGCGGTGGTTCAGTAGCGGTAGCCCTTAAAATTGCAGAACAATTAGAATCCGGTGTTATCGTTGCCGTTATCTGCGATCGCGGTGATCGTTATTTATCTTCGGATTTATTTGATTAGAGGAAGGGTCAAAGGTTCAGAGATACAAAGATACAAAGACCTTTGTAACTCTAAAAAAAAGACGCACTGCTGTGCGCCTATACAAAAACCTTTGAACCTAAAAAAAGACGTACTACTGTACGTCTCTACAAAAAACCTTTGTCCCTATGAACCTTTTTTAAACCTTTGAACCTTTAAAAGAAAAAATGAACTACAGAAAACTAGGAAAAACAAACTTCAATATATCTGAAATCTCACTTGGTACCTGGCAAGTTGGAGGGAAATGGGGATCTGCTTTTGATAATAAAACCGCAGACGAACTTTTGAATACGGCAATCGACAATGGCGTAAATTTTATTGATACTGCCGATGTTTATGAAAATGGATTAAGCGAAACTGCTGTTGGAAGAGTTGTTCGTTCCCGATCTGAACGTATTTATGTCGCTACAAAATGTGGACGACATATTAACCCACATGTTAGTGAAGGTTATCAGCCAAAAGTACTTCAGAAATTTGTTGAAGACAGTTTAAAACGAATGAAATTAGAAACGCTGGATTTAATTCAGTTGCACTGTCCTCCTACCGAAGTTTTTTATCGTCCGGAGATTTTCGAACTTTTTGACCGATTAAAAGAGCAAGGGAAAATTCAGAATCTTGGCGTAAGCGTCGAGAAAGTTGAAGAAGCCTTAAAAGCCATTGAATATTCGAATGTAACAACGGTTCAGATTATCTTCAATTTATTCCGTCAGCGCCCTTCTCAATTATTTTTCTCTGAAGCCAGAAAGAAAGATATCGGAATCATTGCGAGAGTTCCTTTAGCAAGCGGACTTTTAACAGGTAAATTTGATACAAAAACTACTTTTGACGCTCAGGATCACCGAAATTTTAATAGAAATGGTGATGCTTTTGATAAAGGTGAAACTTTTTCGGGTATCGATTATGAATTAGGTTTACAGGCTGTAGAAAAACTAAAAGCATTATTTCCGGAAACTACAAATCTTGCTCCAATTGCGCTTCAGTGGATTTTGAGTTTTCAAGATATCAGTTGTATTATTCCCGGTGCTTCAAAAGAAAGTCATGTATTATCGAATTTATCTCTTTATGATTTACCAAAATTAACTCCTGAGAAAATTACAGCCATGAATGCTATTTACGAAGAATATATAAAACCTTCTGTGCATCACCTATGGTAAGCTCCAAAATATTGAGGTTCTGAGATACTAAGATAATAAGACACTAAGTTTCTATTTTACAAGAAACATATCTTAGTAGCTTAAAAAAATCTTAGCACCTTTTGTAATTCATAACGCAACCTTTTGCAAATTACATCATCTGATAAATAAAACTAACCATAAAATTCACTAACCATGAAAAAATTAAGTTTTATATTATTTGCAATTTGCCTGACACTTGGATCTTGCAGCAGCGATGAGAAAGAAAGCACACAAAAAGAGGATCTTGCCATGCTTGATAACATGCGTAACGAAATCATTCAATTTACACAAGTCAATTCACAAGCCTGTAACAATGCGCAGGAATGGGGATTTATAAAAATTGATGCTGCTGGCTGTTCTGGAAATGGAGGATATATTTTATATTCTAAAAAAGTAAGTGCTGCAACTCTTCAAAATAAAATTGAAGAATACAATAAAACAAAAGGCGAAATCTATACAAAATGGGGAATTTTTGTTGATTATTGCGCCGGAACAACAGCGCCTACAGGTGTAAAATGTGTCAATGAAAAACCGGTATTATCATTTGATAACATTATTTTCAATTAAAAACATCAAATAAAATTTATACCTAAACTACAACTCAAATTCAATTTTAAATTCAGCGCCCTTGTTTTTTCCTTCGCTTGTGGCGCTTAATTTACCTTTATTTCTTTCAATAATTTTTTTACACAAATACAATCCAATTCCGGTAGATAATTCATTTGCAGTTCCTAATCGGCTCATTTTTGTGAATTTCTTAAACAATTCATCGATCTGAGTTTTATCAAAACCAATTCCTTTATCGATAACTGTTATAATCAAATTTGAGCTTTGAATAAATATTCGAACTTTTATCTCACTGTCAAAATAAGAGAATTTAATTGCGTTGCTTATTAAATTCACTAAAACCTGAACCAATAAACCTTCGTCAATTTTAAGTTTTGCTTCAACTAATTCTAAGCTTAAACTTAATTTAATATTTTTATCAAGTAAACGCTGCTCAAGCTGTTCATTTATAAAAGGCAAAATATTAGGGAATACAATATTCTTTGGATCATGATTTACTTTAACAATCTGATCTTGTTCTTTTAGAAGTTTTATAAAATTTTCGATGTATCGGAATTGCAAATTTGTCGACTCACAAATTAATTCTGCAAGATGTTTAATAGAATCTGATGGTTCTTCGCTCAAAATTAACTGTGCCAAACCTTGAGGATTTCCCGCAAAGTTCTTTAAATCGTGAGAAAGCATATAAATCAAATCTTGTTTTTCGTTTATAAAACTTTCAGATTCATAGATTGATTCCTGAATATTACACATTAACAAACCAGCTTCATCTGAATATTCTGTTGGTAAAACCGATAATTGTCTGTTATTTCTATAATCATCCAAAGATTTTGAAGCTAAAACAATTGGCTTAATTAGTTGCTTTAAAACCAAAAGCGTCACTAAAGTCGCCAACAACGTCATTATTAAGGCAAAAATTAAAATAGAAATGGGAGAAATAGTATGGCTTGAAAAAATCACAAAAAACAAAATGCCAATCAAAGGAATATGAATACCTATAAAAGCAACGAATAGGAATTTAAACACATAACTTTTTTTCAGAAAGCCAATTTGTGAAAGATTATGATACAACTTCATAAAAATAATAACAATACTATAAGTTAACAATGTAGCATTTGGGGTTATTGCTGTAAACAAAGTTAGTTTTTAAACTTGATAAAACTAGTAATTTGAAGAATTTGATAAAATATTTTGAAATTTAAATTTATAAAAGTTTACAAACCCTTATTTTTGCGCTATGGGAAGAAAAAATACAGACAAAGTTGTCTTTCATCAAATTCAAGTTCTTGATGCTGGAGCAAAAGGAGTATCAGTTGCTAAAGCTCCTGACGGTAAAGTAATCTTTATTCCGAATGTTGTTCCGGGTGATGTAGTTGACGTACAAACTTTCAAAAAAAGAAAAGCCTATTATGAAGGCAAAGCCGTAAAATTTCACGAATTTTCAGAACATCGTATTGAACCAATATGCGATCATTTTGGCGTTTGTGGAGGATGTAAATGGCAAAATATGAAATACAGCCAACAGTTGTATTACAAACAAAATGAAGTAAAAAACCATTTGCAACGTATAGGAAAAGTTGAACTTCCTGAATTTGAAACTATTTTAGGTTCGGAAAAACAATTTTTCTATAGAAACAAAATGGAGTTTTCGTTTTCTAACAGCCGTTGGTTAACCGAAAAAGAAATTGAAAGCACAGAAGATTTAGGAAACAGAAATGCGTTAGGATTTCACATTCCTAAAATGTGGGATAAAATTCTTGATATCAGCAAATGTCACTTACAGGAAGATCCTTCAAATGCGATCAGAAACGAAATCAGAGCTTTTGCAAACGAGCACAATTTAGCTTTCTTTAATCCGAGAGAACATTCTGGATTATTGAGAACTTTAATGATTCGTACGGCTTCAACAGGCGAAATTATGGTTTTGATTCAGTTTTTCGAAAATGACAAAAAGAACCGCGAATTAGTTTTAGATCATCTTTACGAGAAATTTCCGCAAATTACTTCATTACAATATGTTGTAAACGCAAAACAAAACGATACGATCTACGATCAGGATATCAAACTATATAAAGGTAGAGATTATATTCTGGAAGAAATGGAAGGTTTAAAATTCAGCATCAATGCTAAATCTTTTTACCAAACCAACTCTGACCAAGCATACGAATTATACAAAATAACACGTGATTATGCCGGATTAACCGGAGAAGAAACTGTTTATGATTTATATACCGGAACTGGAACTATCGCGCAATTCGTTTCTAAAAAAGCAAAAAAAGTAATTGGAGTAGAAAGTGTTCCTGAAGCAATTCTGGATGCTAAAGCAAATGCCGAACGCAATAATATAACGAATTGTGAGTTTTTTGTAGGGGACATGAAAGTCGTTTTCAACGAAGCTTTTATTGCTCAACACGGCAAACCTGACGTTATCATTACAGATCCACCAAGAGATGGTATGCATAAAGATGTAATTGAACAAATCTTGAAAATTGCTCCTAAAAAAGTAGTTTATGTAAGTTGTAACTCGGCAACACAAGCGCGTGATTTAGCTTTAATGGATGAAAAATACAAGGTAACACGTGTGAGACCAGTTGATATGTTTCCGCAAACGCATCATGTTGAAAATGTTGTACTTTTAGAACTTAGATAACAAAAAACTATAAATGAAAAAAATAGTCGCTTTTTTATTACTCTTTACTTTTGGCTTATCAAGCTGTGAGAAAGATGATATTTGTGATCCTACCACACCTACTACTCCCCGATTGGTAATATCATTTTATGATAATGCCGATGCGACTTTGCCTAAAAAAGTGGTTAATTTAAAAGTAGTTGGAAAAGATAAAGACGGAAAGGATCTGCCTACCGGAATTGTATTTAACGAAAGCAGTACAACCGATACTAAGTATTATGCAAATGCTACTTCAATTTCAATTCCGTTAAAGACAAATGAAAATTCTACTACTTATAGTTTTATTTATAATGCTGCAAGTACAGATCCTACTTTGACTAATACAGATGTAATAAGATTTGACTATACACACAAAGATTCATATGTATCGAGAGCATGCGGTTTCAAAACTGTCTTTACATTAAATCCTTTTGTTACAGCACCTCCATCACAACCTTTTCTACTAAATCCGGGAACAGACGGAGCCTGGATGAGAGTAATTAATGTAGAACAATATAACATTGAATCTGAAAATGAGACACACATTAAAATATACTTTTAGTTTTTGCCTTTTGTTTTCAATGTTTTTGGTTCAGGCACAAGAAACACCTGCTACAGCAACCAAAGAAATTGTTCAGGAAAAGCCAAAACTAAAATCAAAAACAGAACCAGCGAAACCAGCTAAACCCGCAATTCAGGAAACTAAAAAAGATTCTGTTCCAAAAACAGATCGTTATGGTTTGCGCGTAGGTGTCGATTTATATAAATTAACCCGTGGTTTTTACGACAAAGATTATAAAGGTGTTGAATTTGTGGGAGATTTTCGCTTGACGAAAAAATACTATCTGGCAGCTGAACTTGGTTTTGAAGATAAAACCACTGATGATGACAGATTAAACTCAACAGCAACGGGAACTTATATAAAAGGAGGTTTTGACTATAATACGTATCAAAACTGGCTTGACATGGAAAACCTGATTACGATAGGTATGCGAGGCGGTTTTAGTAATTTTAGTCAACAATTAAATAGTTATAAAATCTATAACGCTAATCCGTATTGGGGAGAACAGCCTGCGATTGTTTCCGGTGAAAAATACAACGGCTTAACGGCCGCTTGGATTGAAGTTGCCTTAGGAATAAAAGCAAAAGTATTCAATAATATATTTGTTGGTTTTGGAGTTCAGCTAAAACTTTTGGCTATGAATAACAAACCAAGTGGTTTTGATAATCTTTATATTCCCGGTTTCAACAGAACCTATGATGGAAGTTTTGGAGTAGGTTTCAATTATACCGTTTCTTACTTTATACCTTTATACAAGAAAAAAGTAATTGTACCAGAAACTGTGAAAGAAATTCCTAAAAAGAAATAATTAGGTTTTCTTCTAAAATAAAAAGAGTCCCAAATTCAAAATTTGGGACTCTTTTTTTATATCTATATATTGATTTTCTTAAGATAATTGAAAAGCTATTGCAGCATTTGAATGTATTAAAGTTGTATCAAAAACAGGAACAGAAACATCTTCGGGTTTTATAACCAAAGGAAGTTCTGTACAACCCAGAATAATTCCTTCTGCCCCATTTGCTATCAATTCATTCGAAATCCTTAAAATACGTTTCTTCGTTTCATCAGTAAAAACGCCTTTCCCTAACTCTTCGAAGATTGCGGTGTGTAGAAAATCTCTATCATCACTATTTTCCGGAATAATAGCTTCAATGCCTTTATTGATTAGTTTGTTTTTAAAAAAATCAAGTTCCATTGTAAACTTAGTTCCCAATAGCGCTACTTTTTTAAGTTTCTGCTTCTCAATTTCTATTGCCGTTTCTGTTGCAATATGAATAACAGGTAAATCAATTGCAGCTTCCAATTTATCAGCAATAAGATGCATTGTATTGGCGCCCAAAACAATTGCTTCTGCTCCACCCGATTTTAAGAATTGACAACCTTTAAAAAGCATTTCAAAAGTACGATCCCAATCATTGGCATCATTATTCTTTTTGATATCGGCATAATTGAACGAATAAATCAAACATTCCGAGAAGTTAAGCCCTCCCATTTTCTTATTGATTCCTTCATTTATAAGTTTGTAATAATCTGCTGTAGAAACCCAGCTAATTCCGCCTATAAGTCCAATTATCTTCATACAAAAATCATTTTTTTAGTTATCCTATTTCTCTAATTCCTTTTATAAAAATCCATTTCATAAACAACTTCTCGCCATCTTTGGTTCTTACCGCCTGAAATTTAGGCGAAATCAATGTCGCCACTATAAAAGACGTCATCGGAATCCAAAGACCTGTTAATTGAGTATATGTTGCAACCACGAATCTTCCGGCAATAAATAAAATTGCGAAACATCCTAATTGGTATAAAAAAGCTCTTACTTGTAGTTTTGACATTTTTTTTAGAGTTGCTAAGGTTCTGAGACTCTAAGTTTCTAAGGTTTAATTTAGAAACTTATTTTACGGAACCTTAAATTTATTGTATTATTATAAGATTAAAACACTAAACACAAAGCTAAAAAACTTAGTACCTCAGTATCTTACAAACTTAGAAACTCAGAACCTTAGATCTGAAATTTCGTTCTCTTACTACCTTCGTACATTTCGTATTTTACCAAACGTGCTTCAAGGCTTGCGTTAAAAAGTTTGATTTTACGGGAAGGTTTTAGTCCCACAAATTTTAAGGCTTCAAGATTTGCGGTGATAAACCAAGCGTTTGTTCCCGGGTAACTTTTCTTTAAAGTATCTCCAATGTTTTTGTAGAATTCTTCCATATGAATATCCAAACGCTCATCATAAGGCGGATTAAAAACCATATGCAGCTTTCCTTCTACTTCTTTTTCAGTGTCAAAAAAGTTGTTTTCAGAAACCGTAACATAATCCTCCAAATTGGCATTTCTGATATTGTCTTTGGCTTTATTTACAGCACTTGGTGCTTTATCAAAACCTTTAATAGTATAGTGGAATTCTTTTGTTTTTTTCATCAGACTGTTTACAATCTGATCAAATAAATCATTATCCCAGTCTTTCCATTTTTCGAATGCAAATTCTTTTCTGTTGATATTTGCCGGAATATTACAAGCAATCATCGCAGCTTCTGCAAGGAAAGTACCTGAACCACACATTGGATCCAAAAAGTGACTTTGTCCTTCCCAACCCGATAATAATAAGATTCCCGCAGCCAAAACTTCGTTGATTGGCGCAATGTTAGTCGCCGTTCTGTAACCACGCTGATGCAATGAATTTCCAGATGTATCTAATGCAACCGAAACCTGATCTTTATCAATATGAATGTTAATTCTCAAATCCGGAAATGCTTTATCAATACTTGGGCGTTGTCCTGTTCTTTCTCTAAATTGATCCACAATTGCATCTTTACATTTTTGAGAAACAAACTCTGAGTGATTAAAATAAGTCGAATGCACCGTCGCATCAATTACAAAAGTCTGGTTTGCATTTAATAATTTAGACCAGTTAACACCCGAAATTCCTTTATATAATGCTTGTTCGTTATTGGCTCTGAACGAGTAAATAGGTTTTAAAACTTTAAGGGCAGTACGCAAAGACAAATTGGCTTTGTACATAAAACCTTTATCACCTTTAAAGCTCACCATTCTCACTCCTTTTTCGACATCCTGAGCGCCAAGAGCACGCAATTCATTCTCTAATATTTCTTCAAAACCAAAAAAACATTTGGCAATCATTCTAAAATTTTCTTCCATCTTTATTTTTGTATTAAAAAAAACTCCGATCGCAAACACACATCTGATTATTCAGGTATCGTCACGAAATAGTTATTTTTCGGCAAAAATACACTAAATTTGCGGTACTTTGAATTAATTGAAATAGAATAAATGTCTGAAGCACCAAACTCATCAACACCAAATCAGGAACGTAACACTCAAAACTGGTTCACATCATGGTTTGATACTCCGTATTATCACATTCTTTATAAAGACCGAAATTACAGAGAAGCGCAGATTTTTATGGATAATCTTACGCATTATTTAAACCTTCCTGAAAAAGCAAAAGTTCTTGACTTAGCTTGCGGAAAAGGGCGTCATTCTATATACTTAAACCAATTAGGTTTTAACGTTTTAGGCGCTGATTTATCTGAAAACAGTATCGCCGAAGCCAGCAAAAACAGCAACGAAACCCTGCATTTTAAAGTGCACGACATGCGCGAGCCTTTCGAAGAAAAATTTGATGCTATTTTTAATTTGTTCACTAGTTTCGGATATTTCGAAAGTGACGATGACAACTTAACAACCTTAAAAGCAATAAAAGAAAGCTTGTCTGAATATGGTTTTGCTGTAATTGATTTCATGAATGTAAATCAGGTAATCGAAACTTTAGTTCCTGAAGAAGTAAAAACCGTTGAAGGAATCGATTTTAAAATTAAAAGATATGTTGAAGATGGACATATTTTTAAAGAAATAGATTTTGAAGATCAAGGTCAAACCTATCATTTTACCGAAAAAGTAAAAGCCCTGACTTTAAAAGATTTTGAAGAATTAATGGCCGAAGCCGGTATTTTTCTGCTGGATATTTTTGGAGACTACAAACTAAAAAAGTTTCACAAATTAGAAAGCGAACGATTAATCATGATTTTTAAATAAAATTGGTGAATCGTTTAGTTGTTTAACCGTTTAATCGCATAAACAAATAAAACAATTAACCGATTAAACAAATCAACGATTAAACAATAAAAAATGAGTTATTTATTACCCTTAATTTCTGTACTTTTAGGATATATTGTGGCTTTGTTTTTAAAACCTAAAAGCAAAACCAATCTAAAATTATTACTAGCATTTAGCGGTTCATTTTTACTATCGTTAACCGTAATGCATTTATTGCCGGAAGTTTACGAATCACACAATCACAACATTGGTTTATTTATTATGGCTGGGATTTTGTTCCAGATCATATTAGAATTTTTCTCAAAAGGAGCCGAACATGGACACGTTCACGGACATGCACAAATGTCTCAAATCCCTTGGTTGCTTTTTATCAGTTTGTGTATTCATGCTTTTTTAGAAGGTTTTCCCGTTAGTCATCACCACGATTTAGCAGTAGGAATTGCGATTCATCACTTGCCAATCGCCGTGATTCTAACCACTTTTTTCATCAATGCAAATCTGGACAAAAAAGCAATTTTTGTGTTCATGCTTACCTTTGCGATCATGACGCCTTTGGGCACAATTGCTTCCGAATATTTGCCTTTTCTAAACGAATATTATACCCAAATAACAGCAATCGTAATTGGAATCTTATTTCATATTTCATCAACAATTATTTTTGAAAGCAGCGAAGGACATAAATTCAATATTGCTAAAGTTTCAATGATAGTTCTAGGAATTTTATTGGCATTCTTATTATAATTTGGGCGTGACCACATTCACAAAAGGCGCTATTTAACAAACCGCTTATGCGCGCCTTTCGCAAATACGGTCGGGCTATCCATACTACTTCGGTAGTTTACTCCTATCCCTCACGCAAAAAACAAGAACTTATCGTTAAAATAAATACCTAACAGGTTTTAAAAACCTGTTAGGATACTAAATAGACAAAGTAAAGTTCCTGTATTATCTAATTTTCTAATTGACACTTTATCTAATTATCTAGCTCTTTTTTTCTCTTCTTCATTTCCAGAATCATGTTGGCTTACATTGATCTTTTTATTTCCAAAATTATAAACTACAGATACGCGTGCAAATCGGTTACTTTCGTTTTGGCTATAAACTTGTTTCACACCATTTACGATTGAAACATCGTTTTTCAAATAAGATGTATTAAAAATATCATTTAATAAAAAAGCAATTTGCAATGATTTGCTTAACAAATCTTGTTTATAACCAATATTCAAACTAGACACATAACCTGTTTCATACAAACCACTTTTATAAGGCGAAGTATAATTAAAATCAACTTGCAATTTTGACGTTTTTCCTAATGAGAATGTATTGTTTGTTGAAAAATCAACTTCAAGACCATTTACAGGAGTTGCATTGATATCTTTTATAAACTTAATATTAGATCCTAAAAAATAAATAGAATTCTCGCTTTCCCACCAATCTGCAAAACTCACCGAATACGTTTCTCCAATTCCATAATTAATACCTTTAAAATAATTATCTCTTGATACCACTTGCGTAAGCGTTTCTGGATTTGCAGTAAATATTACACCATAACCATCTGTAATCGAATTTAAGAAAAGACTCGTTCTTAATATTTTTTTATACGAATGCACAAACTCAAAATTGTCACTAAAAGAAGGTTTCAAAAACGGATTTCCTTCAGAATAACTATTACTACTGATATAAACTCTAAACGGATTCAATAAAGCAAAACCAGGTCTGCGGATTCTCTTTCCATAATTTAAACTAAAATTATTATCTTCATTTCTCTTGTAAGACGCATAAAACGTTGGGAATAATTTAAAATAATTGTTTACCGTTTCCTGATTTAAAGTCTCCGAAAAACCATTTGTTTGTGTATTTTCTAATCTTAATCCCAATTGAAAATCCCATTTTTCATTGATTTTTTTATTTCCACTAATGTAAATCGCCTGATTATTTTCGGTGTATTTAAATCGATTCGTTTGATTAGGATCTAATACCGGAGTTCCTGTAATTGTATTAAAGAAAACCACATCGCTTTTACTGGTTGTAAAACTCGCTTTTGCGCCATAAGACAAATTCAACGCTTCAAGAGGATGATCCATATCAGCTTTGAAACTCAAATTATCAATATTCTGGTTAGAAAAATTTCGCGCCGACTGATTTACATCAACAAAAGTTCCATCAGCATCATAATTGTTAGCAAGAAAATTTCTGTCGAATTTTGAATCATAATTAAAGTAATCTACATCAAAAGATAATTTACGATTTAGAGAATCAAGTTTAGTAATCAAATGCAAATTATAAGTTTCATTACCCACTTTTCGATCTAGGAAACTCTTGTTTAAGATATAACTCTTCAATTCATTTTGAGCATTATAATTATTGATTCTAATATCTGAGTCAAAATTCGGATTGCTTTTGTCTCTTAAAACTTGAAAACCAATACTTGTTCTTTCTGAAAGATCGTAATCTAAAGCCACTTTTCCGGATAGGTTTTCCTGATTATATTTTGTCGTTACATCCATTTTCGTAGGACCTTCGGCAAAATACATATCCAGTGTTTCTTTAAGATTGCTATAACCTGTTTTACCATTAATACTCGCCGAAAATCGGAACTTATTTTTATTATAAAAGAAATTATTTCTCAAATTATAAATTCCGTATTTGTTTTGATCGTACGAAGCTGTAGTTGTATTTTTCCAGGAATCACGAACTCCTTTTTTCATAATAATATTGATCAATCCGCCAGTTCCTTCGGCTTCATATTTTGCAGGCGGATTGCTGATAATTTCAATGTTTTTGATATCATTTGCCGAAATAGATTTCAGATAATTATTCAGTTCTTCGCCTGTTAATTCGATCATTCTTCCGTCAATCATTACGCGAGAAGCTCCTTTTCCTAATATATTAATAACATCATTTTGAACTGCAACGCCCGGAGCCGTATTTATGGCACTCAAAGCATCGCCTCCAACATTTGTCACATTATTTTCAAGATTATAAACCAGACGATCTGTTTTTTGTTCAATCGTATTTCTTTTTGATTGAATGACAACTTCGCCCAAATTCGTTACATTTTCTTTTAAAGTAATCAAACCTAGATTGATGTCTTTTTCAATCATTATATCTTTTTCAAATTCAGAATATCCAATCAGGCTTATTTTTACTTTACAAAATCCTTTACTTAACATCACTTCAAAACTTCCGTCTTCTTTTGTTGTAGTTCCGTTTATAATTTTTCCTTCTTGATTTAAGATTACAACATCTGCCCAGGCAACGGGAGCTTTTTCATCAGCAACTTTTCCATTTAATTTAAAGGTTGTTTGCGCTAAACAAAAAAGAGGCAATAGTAAAAAAATAAAGAGGTTAACTTTTTTCATAATTTCTAATTTTAAACTTGTTTCGATTAATTTGAAGCAAAGTTGCCTTAGAAATCTTGAGTACGCGACCGACAAAAAAAAGTCGAACCAATTTCTACTTAGAAAATTGGTTCGATTTTATTAAGTGCGAAGTACGACTTTTTACAAAACTCTAATTATGAAGCGTTTCGGTAAGCCGTTGGCGTTAAATTTGTATATTTTTTAAACGAAGTATTAAAAGACGATTTTGAATTAAAACCAACTTCATACAGAATTTCTAAAACGGTCAAATCACTTTTTAGTGGATTTTTTAAAATACTCATTGCTTTTTGAATGCGATATTCATTTACAAAATCAAAAAAATGCTGATTGATATGATGATTAATCAAAACGGATAAATCACGAACCGGAATATCAATTTGATTGGAGAGTTCCTGAATCGTAAGCGATGGATCCAGAAAAGGTTCTTTTTCGATCATATATTGTTTTAGTGTCGAAATTTGCGCCGAAATTATCTCGTTTTTCGGATCGTTTATTTCGATAATATTTTCTTTAGGAAGAATATCTCTGGCTAATTCTAATTTAGAATCAATTCCTCTAAAAAGTTCGGGATGATTCAATGCTTTCAATACAAACCAACACGTTACTATTAGCGCCAAAAATTGCATTACTACATTTGCCCAAATCCACAACGATTCAAAAGGAGTAAATCTTAAAACATTCTTAGCAATTGATAAATAATATAACGTAAAGAATACAATCGATATCTGAAACAACCATTTGAAAATAGAAGTTTTAGGATTCGTATAATTTTCCTGATATAGTTCTTTATATTTTTTTAAAACTGAAAATGTTGCAATACTATAGATTATGATTTGCAAGGCCAGCATAAACTGGAAGCTATAAAATTCCGGCATTTGACTACGATGATTATAAAACTGCATTTTATCAACATCACTCCCAAAGTAAAGTCTGAATATAAAAACGGTATTTATAATTATAAATGGAATTGTATGAACTAAATACTTGGCTTTTAATCGAAAATCAGTAAAACAAACTGATACTATATAAAGGTAGAAAACAGGAATTGTCAGAGCGCAAGTCGTCCACCTGAAAAATTCTAAATTAAAATGACTTTTTACGAAACTCTCACTAATAAAAATTCCAATATTATCAATTGCAAAAAATAGTAGATATAAAGCAAACAGCCTGTTTGCCAGTTTGTTTTGAGTTTTCACAGTCACTAAAAAGAACGCAAGTAATAGTGATACAAAAACTGACATCCAGCCCATAATACCTAAAAAGCTATCTATATCCATTAATTTTTTTGATTATTAAACAAATATAATATTTTAGTTCTTTAAGTCGAATTCCTAAAAGCAAGCATTAACAAACGTTTTATTATGAAGCATTTCTGTAAGCTGTAGGCGTGAGATTTGTATGTTTTTTGAAAGAAGTATTAAAAGATGATTTCGAGTTGAAACCAACTTCATATAAAATTTCTAAAACGGTCAGGTTGTTTTTTACAGGATTTTTTAAAATACTCATTGCTTTTTGAATACGATATTCATTTACAAAATCAAAAAAATGCTGGTTCATATGGTGATTAATCAAAACAGATAAATCACGAACGGGAACATTAAACTGATTTGCCAATTCCTGAATCGTAAGCGACGGATCAAGATAAGGCTCTTTCTCTGTCATATAATTTTTTAATGCCAAAATTTGAGTAGAAACAGCTTCGTCGCGATTGATTTCTACTTCAATAATCTCTTTATTTTCTTTAGGTAAAAAATCTTTTGTCAATTGCAAGTTAGAATTGATTCCTCTAAAAAGCTCGGGATGATTTAGTGCTTTCATTACAAACCAACAGATTACGCACAAAGCCATAATTACCATAAGCACATTTCCCCAAAGAAAAGCATCTCTGGAAGTCGTATAACGCATTAGATTTTTTATAGCCGTAATAGAATGCATTACTGCAAAAACACAATTCATCTGAAAAAGCCAATTATAGGTAGAAGTACTTGGATTGGTGTAATTTTCGAGATAGATTTTTCGGTATTTTTTTAAAATTATAAAGATCGTTACAATATAAAACCAATACTGAATCTCAATTAAAATCTGAAAAAAAAGTACTTCAGACATTTTATTGTAATTGGATATAAACAGCTCTTTTGCAATTCCGGTTTCTAAATAAAATCTGGGCATGAAAACTAAATTCATCACTATAAAAGGAAGTGTATATACTAAATGCTTCCATTTTAATCGAAAATCAGAATAACAAGCTGCTAAAACATAAAGATAAATCAAAGGCATTTCGAGCAAACAAGTTGTTGATCTTAAAATCTCTAAATCGACATATTGCTGAGGAAAAGTATAATCTAAAAGTCCGCTGAAATCAATTGCCGACAAAATAATAAAACTAGCAAAAAGTCGGTTTGCCAATTTATTCTCTGTTTTTACTGTGAGTAAAAAAAGTGCCAAAAGCAACGAAACAAAAACAGCAATGCGAGCAACGCCGTCCAAAAAAACCAATTTATCCATTTATCGTTTAATATTTCTCAAATATAATATTTTAGTTCTTTTAAAAAGGTTCTAAAAATTGTGATAAAAAGATTAATTTTGGACAAGAGCAATTATACTAAAAAATGACCTTTACAAAGACCACAGAACAAGCTTCAAAATACGAACATTTAGAAAAAATGTCGGTTCATGAATTGCTTATTAATATCAATCAGGAAGACAAAACAGTTCCTGACGCTGTCCAAAAAGCTATACCACAAATTGAAACTTTAGTGGCGCAAGTAGTTGATAAATTAAAAATAGGCGGACGATTGTTTTACATCGGCGCAGGAACATCAGGACGTTTAGGCGTTGTTGATGCATCTGAGTGTCCTCCTACTTTTGGAGTCCCTTTTGACTTGGTAAACGGAATTATTGCCGGTGGTGACACTGCAATTCGTCGTGCCGTAGAAAATGCCGAAGACAATGCAACGCAAGCCTGGATTGATTTGCAAGCCAGTAATATTGGTCCAAATGATGTTGTAATTGGTATTGCGGCTTCCGGGACTACACCTTATGTTATTGGTGGCTTAGAAACATGCAATCAAAATAATATTGTTACGGGATGTATTACGAACAATGCAGGAAGTCCTTTGGCACTTACAGCAAAATTTCCCGTTGAAGTAGTTGTTGGTCCTGAATTCATTACCGGAAGTTCCAGAATGAAAGCAGGAACGGCTCAAAAATTAGTCCTAAATATGATCTCTACTGCAGCAATGATTCAGCTTGGGAAAGTAAAAGGCAACAAAATGGTTGATATGCAGTTAAGCAATATCAAACTGGTTGATAGAGGTGTAAAAATGATTATGGGAGAAATTCCGGTTTCATATGAAGAAGCTTCTGAATTATTAAAAAAATACGGCAGCGTGAGAAATGCTGTTGATAATTATAACAAGTAAAAGTTTTTCTGTGTGGTTTATTTAACCGCAAAGAGGCAAAGGTTTTACGCAAAGTTCGCTAAGTTTATTGTTTAATCTTTGTCTAAGATCGCAAAGTCTCTCGAGTAATCTTTGTCAAAGTTTCAAACTTTGACAAAGATGTCGTAAAGTTTGTCATTTCGACGAGAGGAGACTCGAGCGATAGCGAACAGACGAAGTAAATCACACTCGTAAATCGACAAAGATTGGACATATACATTGTAGAGTTTCTTGTGTGATTTCTCCTCTCGTCGAAATGACAAGATTGTGAAAAACCTGAAACAAAGAAAACTTGAAATCTGAAACTTTCAAAACCTGAAACAAAAAACAAAATGGCAACAAATAAAGAATTATTAGGAAAAGGAATTAAATATTTATCAGGTTCATTACCGTTATTGTTTATTGGGCCTTCGTTGATTTATAATGCTTTTATGAATCAACATACAAACTGGCATTATTTGGTTTTAGGAATTGGAATTGTGGCTTGTTTAAGCGCTATGTTTTTAATTTTCTATGGATTGAAAATTATCATGAAAGGTATATTTAATGACTAATTTGTATCTTTACTAAAATTCGCTATCATGGATATACAAGCAGAAATAAATTGGATTCATCAAGAGATTGATAAAGTAAAAGATCCTTCTTTTCTAGAAAAATTAAAACATCTTTTGCAATCGGTCAACAACCCTACAGTTGATGCAGATGCTGCATATAATTTGGATATAGAAAATGCCTTGGAAAACATTAAAAAAGGTAATTTTTATACCGAAGATGAAGCCAAAGAAATTGCAAAAAAATGGGGAAGAAAATAATTTGGTCTAAAGATGCTTTAAACCAATTAGAAGACATCCATTTTTATATTTTTTTTGAAAGTAAATCAATTACAATTGCTGATAAAGTAGTTAATACCATTTTTGACAGCACTGAAATATTAAAAACACAACCCGAAATATATAAACTCGATAAGCAAAAAACCAATAATGACGGTAGTTTTAGAGTTTATGCAGTATATAATTTTGCGATCTCATACCAAATAACAGAAGAGATTATTCATATTCTTCGAGTACGTCATAACGCTCAGAAACCAAAAAAACATTCATGGAAAGTCTAATTCACATTCAGAAAACCTTCGAGAAAGTTGCTTATATCGACAAAAAAATAAACAATCGGGAGTTTGAAGATTGTGTTTTTAAAAACTGTGACTTCTCCAATAGTAATTTTGGTTACAATACTTTTTTAGACTGCGAATTTATTGATTGTAACTTGTCGATGACAAGTTTGTTTAGTACAAGTTTGAAGAATGTTACTTTCAAAAATTGCAAACTTCTTGGAATTGCTTTTAACGAATGTGACGATTTTTTATTTCAGGTTTATTTTGAAGAAAGCACTTTAGATTATGCTATTTTTTCGAATAAAAAAATGCCTAAAACCAAGTTTATCAATTGTTCTGTTAGAGAAGTTACTTTTATAGGAACCAACTTAACGAGTTCGGTTTTTGATAATTGTAATTTAGAAGGCGCTATTTTTAATGATACACAATTGGCGGCTGTTAATTTTAAAACTGCATACAATTACAAAATTGATCCCGAATTTAATCCAATGAGAAAAGCGCAATTTTCTAATGACGGCATTGTTGGGCTTTTAGATAAATACGATATTAAAATAGTTTAACGTCGGGTTAATAATTTTAAAAGAACGCCACGAATTTCACGAATTTACACAAATTAAAATTAAATCGCTTCTACATGAAAAATACAATTCGTGTAAATTCGTGAAATTCGTGGCAAAAAATAAATAATCATGGAAGCAAATGAATCTTATTTAGAAAGCGTTAAAAAGCAATTTTTGTATTATAAAATGTTGGGAGAAAAAGCGATGGATCAATTAGAACCGGAACAGCTTTTTGTAGCAATTAATGAAGATACGAATAGTATTGCCACGATTATAAAACACGTTTCGGGCAATATGTTGTCGCGCTGGACTGATTTTCTAACTTCGGATGGTGAAAAAGATTGGCGCAATCGCGATGCTGAATTTGAAAATGATTTACAATCAAAAGAAGAAGTTCTTGAAATTTGGAATAAAGGATGGAATGTTTTTCTTGATACTTTGAATAGTTTGAAACCAGAACAACTTTCGGACATTATATATATTCGTAACGAAGGTCATACGGTTATTGAAGCCATAAATCGCCAATTGGCACATTACCCTTATCATATTGGACAAATTGTTTTTTATGCCAAACAACTAAAAAACAGTAGTTGGGATAGTTTATCGATTCCAAAGAATAAATCAGGAAATTATAATGCTGAAAAATTTGCCAAGGAAAAAGAAATCAAGAACTTTACCGATGACGAATTGAAAAGATTGAAATAACGATTATTATATTTATCTCAGCATTATAAATATGAAAGACAACAAAAACGAAACACATCATTTCTTGCCAAGCGGAGAATGGGAAGGATTTTATTGTTATTCTAATTCGCCTCACCAACACAAAATGTCTATTGAATTGAGTTTTGCAAATTCTGTTATTTCCGGTTCTGGAATTGATGATGTTGCCCCGTTTCGATGGAATGGTTCTTATAATTTGGAACAGTTTAAACTTAAAATGGTCAAAACCTATTCAACGCATATTATTAATTATGCCGGAGATATTGACGAAAATGGAATTTGGGGTGTTTGGGATAATCCTGAAGATTTGAGTTTTTTTGCTAATATTTCGACAAACATTCTTCAACAAGCGCAAGCCATGACAAAAGGCGGTTTTCATATCTGGCCAAAAGCAGTAAAGAGTGAATCTAAAGAAGAAATTCGAGAAGAAGTAAAAGAATCTAAAAAATTAAAAGAGTTTTATATTCAGAACATTTAAAACTTAATAAATCAAAATAACACAATTGATGCTTGCTTAACGCAAACATTTTAGCCCCGATGGGAGGGAAAATCCTTTTGCTTTTTTCTTTAAAAAGCAAAAGATTGGAAGGAACAGCGGGAAATAGCTCCTAATAAATATCTTAAACTTAAAAATGAAAAAAATAATATTCTTATTACCATTATTGGCTTTAATATCTTGCTACGATGCAGAACACAATTGCAAGGATTTTAAAAACGGGAAATTCAAGTTTGAATTTGACGTGAATGGTGTCAAAAAAACAACTGTTTTTGAACGTAAAGACAACATTGAAATCGAAACTTTTGAAGGAAAAACAGATACTTCGACAGTGCGTTGGGTAAGTGATTGTGAATATATTTTGCAGAAGAAACACCCCAAAAATATGGCTGAGGAAAAAGCAATAAGCATGAAGATTTTAACGACTTCTAAAGATTCTTATACTTTTGAATTTGGAATGGTTGGTTCTGATCAAAAGCAACGCGGAACGGTACATAAAGTTGAATAAACTAAAAAAAGTCTCAAATTTGAGACTTTTTTTTTACCCAAAATAGAGAAAAAACCTTTGCCACTCTGCTCCTTTACATCTTTGTCCCTTTTTGAAAAAAAACTTAGCAGTGTTCCTTTTACATTTCTATTTTAAATCTTACATTAGAACCTAAATCTAACGCATGAAAAATACAATTTCGCATAGAGTTGCTGACTTTTTAAAAGACTTTCCGCCTTTTAGTTTTTTGCATCAAAAGGACTTAGAAAAGCTATCTGAACAAATTTCTATTGTCTACAAAGATAAAGACGCCGTTATATTTGCAGAAAATGATAAAACGCATGATTCCTTTTATGTTGTTCATAAAGGTGCGGTTGCGCTCAAAAAAAATCAGAAAAACAATGTTCTTGACATGTGCGATGAAGGTGATATTTTTGGATTGCGTCCGCTTTTGGCACAGGAAAACTACATTATGGAAGCTGTAGCTTATGAAGAAAGCATTTTATACGCCATTCCTATTGCAGTTTTCAAACCTTATGCTTTAGAAAATAGAACTGTTGGTAATTTCCTTATCGAAAGTTACGCCTCAAATACTCGTAATCCCTATTCTGATATTCATAAAGATAAATTATATGGCGATGATTTGGTTCATGAACATTTGCACTCTAACAGAGATTCATTTGATTTACAGCCAATAAAATATTCCAAAAAAATTGTCACTTGTAGTCCGTCTACAACTGCTAAAGACGTTGCCAAAATCATGAATAAGAATAAGGTTGGCGCTATACTAATCGTAGATGAAATGCTGCCAATTGGTATTATTACGGATAAAGATTTACGCAATAAAATAGTAACCGGTGATTTTTCGATCCTGACAACGGCAGAAACCATTATGACGAAACCGGTTATTACATATCCCAAAAAAATGACGGTCACTGAGGCGCAAATGGCAATGATGAAAAGTAATATTAGCTATTTATGTCTCACAAAAGATGGAACTATAAATACTAAAGCTGTCGGGATTTTATCCAAACATGATGTTATGGTGGCTCTGGGAAATAATCCTGCCGTTTTAATAAAAGCTTTAAAAAGAGCCAAAAAGCCAAAAGAAATTAAACCTATTCGTGCCCGAATAATGCAATTGCTTCAGGGATATTTAGATCAAAACATTCCGATGACTTTGATTTCTAAAATTATAACGGAGCTAAATGAAGCTTGTACGACGCGTGTTATCGAAATTTGCCTCGGAAAAATGAGTAGTCCTCCACCAGTAAAATTTGCCTGGCTGGCTCTTGGAAGTCAAGGCCGAAGCGAGCAAATGCTGCACACCGATCAGGATAATGCTATTGTGTACGAAAATGTATCTGATGTTTTTAAGGATGAAACAAAAGTCTATTTCTCGAAATTTGCTACATTAGTCAACAAAGGTTTATTTGACATTGGTTATGATTATTGTCCTGCCGAAATGATGGCTTCGAATCCTAAATGGTGCATGAGTCTTGATGAATGGAAAAGTAAAGTACATCACTGGATTACAAATCCGGGGAAAAATGAAGTTTTATTATCTTTTATTTTCTTCGATTACAGTGTGACTTATGGTGATACTGTAATTACAAGTCAACTTTCTGATTATATTTTTGAGACTGTTAAAGCGAACCCTATTTTTTATGTCCATTTAGTGAGCGGCGCTTTGCAAAGTCCTTCTCCTACTGGCTTTTTTAGACAGTTTTTAGTAGAACAAGATGGCGCAAACAAAGATAATTTTGATATTAAAAGAAGAGCTTTAATGCCTCTTACTGATGCTGCACGTGTTTTGATTCTGTCTCATTCTGTAAAAGGTATAAGTAATACAGCAGAACGTTTTGAAAAATTAGCTGAATTAGAACCTAATAACAGAGATCTGTATTTGTCTTGTTCTTATTCTTTTAAAGCTTTATTGAAATTTAGAACCAAACAAGGACTTTTGCATAATGATTCCGGACAATTTATTGCTTTGGAATCTCTATCTAAAATGGAAAAGATAAAACTAAAAAGAACTTTTAAAACCATAAAAGAACTTCAGGAATTGATTAGCGTAAGATTTAATATTTCAAACGTAGTATAGATATGAGTTTATTTAGTTTTTGGAAAAAAGAGGAAGATCTATTCGATGAAAATATTACAATTGAAGAAACCCGTTTTGTAGTTTTAGATACTGAAACTACAGGTTTCGACTATGATAATGACCGAATTTTATGTATTGGCGCGTTAGTACTTCAAAACGGGATAATATCAATTCAGAATAGTTTTGAGATTTATCTTGAACAAGATCATTACGATAAATCTACGGCTCAGATTCACGGTATTTTAAAGGCATTTGTAATTCAGCGTCCTTCGGAGTTAGAAGCTTTACAGCAATTCTTAGCTTTTTTGGGAAATGCTGTAATCATTGCGCATCATACCCTTTTTGATGTTACGATGATCAATAAAGCTCTCGAGAGAAACGGTTTACCTGAATTAACCAATCAACGTTTAGACACCGCTATTTTATACAAAAAGACCTTAATTAAATCTCATTTGTTTGAGCGAAAAGATCATTATACTTTAGACGATCTTGCCGATAAATTTGATATTTCAAAAAAAGACCGCCATACGGCTTTGGGTGACGCTTATATCACGGCAATTGCTTTTCTAAAGATCGTAAGTAAATTGAAGGAGAAAAAAGGGATTAATTTAAATGCTTTGTTCAAATAAAAAATCTTTAATTATGGGTAAAATCACTCTCTTTTGTAAACAAATACAGCCTATTATATTTTAGACTTTTTTGCGAAAATTTCCCAAGAGAATCTGGCTTACGATATATTTTTTTCGTGACATAATCTTCTTTTTTTAAGATGATTTTGCATGCTAAATTTGAGTTTATTCCCAAACAAAAATATCCTGTACTGTCTGTTTTGGTCTTATTTCCGTTGATATCAACATCCTGAATAGGTTTCTCTGTATCATAATCATATACATGTCCATTAAAATTATGACTATTTGTACAACTAAAAAATAGTAATACTATAAAAAGAAGGTTGACTTTCATACTTATCTTTTATTTGTGATTTTTTATTGAGCTTCTTTATTAGAAACATCTAAAAAACAAATATAGAATTGGAAACTTCCATAAGAAGTCTGCTAAAAATTATAAAAGTATAATTATAGGATTTTTAACTCTTAAGAAAAAAGTCTTGTATAAAAAAACGCTAAGAATCTCTTAGCGTTTTTCATTTTTATGTTATTCTAAAACTAAACCAATCTGGCCGTCGTCGTCTAATTCTGTTTCAACCGAATCATCTTCTGGTAATTCTGGTTTTTCCGGAACTTCCTCAACAGGCTCTTCAAATGGCAATGGTTCTAATAAATTAACTTGTTTTAATTTATCTGCTGTCAATTGATTTCCTAATGCTTTAAATCCTTTTACGGCAATAAAATCTTCAACATCTATATGCAAATCTTCTTTTTGAACTCCTTTTACTTTGGCAAAAACCAATTGTGCCAACGGACGATAATCTGTTGATACGATTTCTAATTGCGAATTTGGATGATCTGTAATAAAGCTTTCTTCTTTTCCTTCACTTTCCACAAGGAAACGTTTCAGGAAATAACGTTCTTTTTCTCCGTCATAATAAATCGCAGAAATTGGTTTTTTAGGCTTCCATTTCTCCAAAACAATCATATCTTCTTCAAAATGTGTCGACAATTCCGGAATGATAACTTTTAATTTACCTGCCTGACTAATTACTAAGATTTTATCACTTGGTTTAAATTCACCTAATAATTCACCTCTTGCATCAACATTTAAACGTTTAACAGTATCATCAAACCAAACTTTTCTTGGCAATAAAGTCGAAATTCCTTTTTCTTTTAATTCGATTTTCTTGATCGGATATTTCGTTACCAAATTTCCTTTTGAAGCACGTCCTTTAATGGCTAGTTTAGCAAAATCAATATCGAATTTCAGTTTTTTGATCGTTCCTACCTGACGTAATAATATCGTTACAACTTCAGCTTCTCCATTTGGATTATGTGAAAAATAAACCACCTGAGAACCATTCGTACCATTTGTTAAATCATACGCTTTATCTCTGGTAACACCCGAAACATTGAAACGTTTTATATACGAAGGACCAGATTTACCATCACGATACATCATGTTATAAATCGTACGTTTATCACTCTTATCAAAAACAGCAACATGAATAATATCTTTTCCGATAAAAGTTTTGGCATCCACTTTTGTTATCATCAATGTTCCGTCTCGTAAAAACACAATAACATCATCAATATCAGAACAATCGCCTACGTATTCGTCTTTCTTTAAACTGGTTCCAACAAAACCTTCTTCACGGTTTACGTATAATTTTGTGTTACGTAAAACTACTTTTGTAGCCTCAACGTTATCAAAAACACGAAGTTCAGTTTGACGTTCGCGGCCTTTTCCGTATTTCTCTTTTAATTTGGTAAAGTAAGCAATTGCAAAATCAGTTAGATTTGCTAAATTGTATTCTACCTCTTTCATTTCATCTTCTAACTTCGCGATAAAATCATCAGCTTTATCAGAGTCAAAACGAGTGATACGAATCATTGGGATTTGAGTCAATCTTTGTAAATCATCATCGTTGATTTCTCTAACAAATGATTTTTTGAAAGGCTCGAATCTATCGTATAAATATTTATAAAGTGATTCTCTATCTGAATATAATTTGAAATCAATGTACATTTCTTCACGAATGAAGATTTTCTCTAAAGTAGAAAAATGCCATTTATTTTTTAATTCTTCTAACTGAATTTCTAATTCCTGACGCAGTAAATCAACAGTTCTGTGTGTTGAAATTTTCAACATTTCAGAAACTCCAATAAACAATGGCTTATTATCTTCAATCACACAACCTAAAGGTGCTACAGAAGTTTCACAAGCTGTAAATGCAAACAAAGCATCAATTGTTTTGTCTGGAGAAACGCCAGGGAAAAGGTGAATTAAAATCTCAACATCGGCAGCTGTATTGTCTTCGATTTTCTTGATTTTGATTTTACCTTTATCATTGGCTTTCAAAATACTATCAATCAAAGTCGTGGTATTAGTCGAAAACGGAATTTGCGTAATCACCAAAGTATTCTTGTCAAGTTGTGCAATTTTAGCACGTACACGAACACGTCCACCACGAAGTCCGTCATTATAATTGGACACATCGGCAATACCTTGTGTCATGAAATCAGGATATAATGTAAAGGCTTTTCCTTTTAGAATCTTAATCGAAGCATCAATCAGCTCATTAAAGTTGTGGGGTAAAACTTTAGTCGAAAGTCCAACCGCAATTCCCTCTGCTCCTTGTGCCAAAAGCAATGGAAACTTTACCGGAAGATTGTTTGGTTCTGCACGACGACCATCGTAAGAAACTCCCCAATCGGTAATTTTTGGAGAATATAAAACCTCCAAAGCAAATTTAGATAAACGTGCCTCAATGTAACGAGAAGCCGCAGCTCCATCGCCTGTTAATATATTTCCCCAGTTTCCCTGGCAATCAATCAATAAATCTTTTTGACCAATTTGTACCATAGCATCACCAATACTCGCATCTCCGTGTGGGTGATACTGCATGGTGTGACCTACAACATTGGCAACTTTATTATAACGACCATCGTCCAACTCTTTCAAAGAGTGCATGATACGACGCTGGACCGGTTTAAAACCATCTTCGATAGCCGGAACTGCACGTTCCAGAATTACGTACGAAGCATAATCCAAAAACCAGTCTTTGTACATGCCCGTTACTTTCGTAATAACGTCTTCTCCTTCTTCTTCTTGATTTTCGTAAAAATGCTGCCCCTCAAAATGTTTAGCATCTACATCGATAATTTCATCATCATTCCCTTCTTGATTTTCATCAAGCTGGTTTTCTTCTGAATTATTCTCGTCGTCGTTTGGAATTATGTTATCGTCTTCTTCGTCTTTCATTTAATTATATTCGAAATTATAATTTTAATATTTGTTTTCGATAAGTTGTTTTAAAACCTCAACGCTTGGTAAAACGGTTTTATATTTACTGGCAAGATTACTATTACTGGTAAAAACAAAATCACTCATTTCTTTTTTTTGAATACCTCAGTCAGTGACTGAGAAATTTAAAATTCCAAAATCCGAGTCAATGACTCGGATTTTTATATCTCAAAAAACGCAGTCACTGTCTGCGCTTTTCATATTTTCATTTTTCTTTTAAACTTCCTCTTCAACAGCATCCAATTCAACCTTCAAATTCTTGATGATGAATTCTTGTCTGTCTGGGGTATTTTTACCCATATAGAAAGACAATAATTGCTCAATCGAAGTGTTTTTATCCATCATAATTGGGTCAAGTCGAATCGTCTCTCCAATAAAGTTTTTGAACTCATCTGGCGAAATCTCTCCCAAACCTTTAAATCGGGTGATTTCTGGTTTTGGTTTTAGTTTTTCGATCGCATCTTTTCTTTCTTCATCCGAATAGCAATAGATAGTTTCTTTTTTGTTTCGAACCCTGAAAAGTGGCGTTTGCAAGATATACAAATGTCCTTCTTTTATTAATTCCGGGAAAAATTGAAGGAAAAACGTAATCAATAACAAGCGAATGTGCATACCATCGACATCGGCATCGGTTGCAATTACAATGTTGTTGTAACGTAATTTTTCCAGTCCGTCTTCGATATCTAAAGCCGCTTGTAATAAATTGAATTCTTCGTTTTCATACACGATTTTCTTTGTCATTCCGTACGAATTCAAAGGCTTACCACGTAAACTGAAAACCGCTTGAGTATTCACATCACGTGACTTTGTAATCGATCCGGAAGCCGAATCTCCCTCGGTAATAAAAAGCGTACTTTCTAAGTTTCTAGGATTTTTTGTATCTGGAAGATGCGCACGACAATCTCTTAATTTCTTATTATGAAGATTCGCTTTCTTGGCACGATCTGTCGCTAATTTTCTAATTCCTGATAATTCTTTACGCTCACGTTCAGCCTGAAGAATTTTACGTAATAAAGCTTCAGCAGTTGGTGGGTTTTTATGTAAATAACTGTCTAATTTATTTTTGATAAAATCGTTTACAAATGTACGGACAGAAACCGGCGGCGTTCCATCATCAGAACCCATATCTGTAGAACCTAATTTAGTTTTTGTCTGAGACTCAAAAACCGGTTCCATTACCTTAATACTAATCGCACTTACAATCGATTTACGAACATCAGATGCTTCGAAGTTTTTGTTGTAAAACTCGCGAATGGTTTTTACAATTGCTTCTCTGTAAGCCGCTAAGTGCGTTCCTCCTTGTGTGGTATTCTGACCGTTTACAAAAGAGTGATATTCTTCGCTATATTGCGTTTTACTGTGCGTTAAAGCGATCTCAATATCGTGATCTTTTAAGTGAATAATTGGATATTCAAGATCTTCTGCATTAATGGTTTCTTCTAATAAATCACGAAGACCATTTTCTGAATAATATTTTTCTCCATTAAAAATAATTGTCAAACCATTGTTTAAGTAACAATAGTTTTTAACCATTTTAATCACATATTCCATACGGAATTTGTAATTTTTGAAAATAGTTTCATCTGGCGTAAAAGTAACTTTTGTTCCTTTTCGCTTCGTTGTGTCGATTATATCTTCTTCTAAAACTAAATTTCCTGCTGAAAACTCTGCTCCTTTTTGTTTATCATCACGAACAGATTCTACTCTGAAATAATTTGAAAGTGCATTTACCGCTTTTGTTCCGACACCATTTAAACCTACCGATTTCTGGAAAGCTTTAGAATCGTACTTTCCTCCCGTATTCATTTTCGAAACAACATCGACTACTTTTCCTAACGGAATTCCACGTCCGTAATCACGAACCGAAACCGTTTTATCCTTGATAGACACTTCAATAGTTTTTCCTGAGCCCATTACAAACTCATCGATACAGTTGTCTAAAACCTCTTTTAATAGAATATAAATACCATCATCTGGCGAAGATCCATCTCCCAATTTTCCGATATACATCCCGGGACGCATACGGATATGTTCTTTCCAATCGAGTGATCGAATATTATCTTCGGTATATTGATTTTGCTCTAGCATAAAGTAAATTGGATTTTTGGCTAATGTACCATTTATAGTCAAAAAATGAAAGCGTATTTCTTTTTTGTTACGAATTATAACAGCTTTGAATTCTATTTAAATTGATTTTAAAATAATACACGCTTAAAAATATAAAAAATCAGCTTTGAAAAAAAATAATACTATTTGATTCCCAGTACTTCTTTAGCCAATTCAATCATTTCGGGCGTTCCCGTGTTTTTATTCTTCTCGTCAGAAAGTTTTACAACGCCTTCCCAATGTCGGTTTTCAAGTTTAACTTCGGTCAGTTTTATAACCATATTCATCGATGGCAAACCTACATCATTGGTAAAATTGGTTCCAATACCAAACGACATTTTGATCTTATCTTTACAAAAATCTGTTATACTTTTTACTTTCTCGTAATTTAAAGAATCCGAGAAAACAATCACTTTTGATTTCGGATCAATTCCCATTTTGGTATAATGCGAAATTACTTTTTGTGCAAACTCAATTGGATCTCCGCTATCATGACGAACTCCATCAAAAAGTTTAGAATATTTTTTGTCAAATTGACTAAAGAAAATCTCAGTAGTATAAGTGTCCGTCAAAGCAATTCCTAAATCTCCGCCATAAACTTGTGTCCAGTGCTCAAGACTCATAAAATTAGCCATTTTAAAGCCATATTGTGCCGCATGAAACATAAACCATTCATGTGCATGAGTTCCTAAAGGCCTGATGTTATTAACCATCGCAAAATGTACATTGCTGGTTCCGATAAAACTTTCTGAACCAAATGTTCGAAGTGTATCATTTATCAAAACATGTACATCATAAGAATGGCGACGTCGCGTACCAAATTCTAAAATCGAAACTCCAAGTTTGTTATAATTATCAATTTTGTTTTTGGTAAGCTCTTTTACAGCTTCGTCGTTTAAGCGAATTAAATGATTTGATTTATAAAAAAGTTCCGAAATCAGAGCCATCAAAGGCACTTCCCATAAAATAGTACGATACCAATATCCTTCAACAGTAACTTTTATTTCTGATCCTTCCTGACTAATTTGAACTTCAGACGGATCATAAATATATCCGTGTAAAAAGTCAAAATAAGTAGGATCTAAATAAGGACAATGATGCGATAAATATAATTTTTCTTCTTTTGTCAATCGCAAATCTGCCATTGCATCTACTGCTTTTCGAAGTAAATCTGCAAATCCCGGTGGAAAAACATGTTTTCCTCTATTTATAAAACCATAACGAACTCTTGCCTTCGGGAAAAGTTTTATTACAGTATGCTGCATCGTAAATTTATAGAAATCATTATCTAAAATTGATTTCAGGAAAGTTGTTTCCATAATCTGGCACTATGTTAATTATCAAAAACATTAATCGCTAAGATACGCCAATTCGATATAAGAAGAAAATTCTTTAAACAAACATCGTAATTATGTTTGTTTTGGAGCTATTTTGAAAGCCATAAGACCTTCTCTAAAAAGATAAAGAGTAATAAAACGACCATACTTTCTATTATAGGTAACCTGAAATTCTAATATTCCGTCTTCCTCTTTTGGATTTTCAATCTGGACACGTTCTCCTTTTTTATCCAGGTAATAAAGATCGTCAATTCTTGAAAGATTTTTTATTTTAAAAGTAATTTTATCTCCGTCATTTGCTTTAATTATGCCTGAAAAAGGCATCACAACCTCGCAATTTTCTTTTACAAATGAGCCGTAAATAAGTGGTCCGTTTAAAAATGCTTCTTTATTTCCGGTGTTACTTGCATACATTGACGATTCTGGAAAATGTGTCATATAGAAATATTCGGGAATCATATCAAAATAAATGGGCGTAAATTTCTTTACTGCAACTTGACGCTTTTCATCAAGATATCCTTGTCCCCAAGTAGCATCAATTAAGATCCATTTTCCGTCGATTTGAACCGTATTCCAAGCATGATTTGATCCTAATCTTTTTCTTCCAATATCATTCAATAATCTTTTAGAATCTCCAGTTACGACCTGACATTTTAATCCCGATAATGTCGCCAAATGCTGGTACAACAAAGAAAATCCCTCACATACTGCTTTTTTAGATCTAAATGCTTTCTGAGTTGTACTTGAATGCGCTAATTGAATTTGTTTAGCATTCTCTGCTTCATTCTTAGAAGTAAAAGTTTTGGGTTCTGGCGGATTTAAATAAGTTTTTAAGTCATAATCCAAATTCAATGCAATCCAACTATAAATTGCTCTTGCTTTGTCATGTTCTGATGTAAAATCATTTTTTATTCTTTCTGCTAATTTTTCTGTACTTCCAAAACTTGGATATTTCAAAACTATACTATCAATGGCGCTATATTGTTGTGAATAAGATAGATTTATGAAAACAATATTTAATAAAAAGAATGCAAAGACGATTTTTCTTAGTGTCATTAGGAAGCTTAAATTGTAAGGGATAAAAATTAAGTAGTTTGTTTTTTATTGTGGAATTATTTTGAAAGATGCTATACTGTTTTGACCTAAAAAGAAAGTAATATAAGATCCCATTCTTTTATCATAAGTAACCTGAAATTCCAGTGATCCTCTTACTTCTCTTGGGTTTTCAATTTTAGTCGCTTTTCCTTTTTTTACATAAAAAAGTGTATCTGATTTTGAAATATTTTTAATTCTGAAAGTTATTTTATCTCCATCATTCGCTTCAATTATTCCGGAATCAGGTGATAAAATTTCATTATTTCCTTCGATAGTTGCATCAAAAATAAGAGGTCCGTTTAAGAAATCGTCTTTGTTTAATTTTTCATTCAGATAAACTCCCGAATCAGGAAAATGCTTTGCAAAAAAGTACTTTGGATCAGTATCAAAATAAACAGCATTAAAATAATTCACCATTGCCTTTTTGTTACTATCATAATATCCTTGTCCCCAGGTTACATCAACCAAAATCCATTTTCTATCAATCTGAACCATGTTCCATGCATGATTTGACTGTGAATTTTGACGGCCAATATCACTTAATAATCTTTTTGAATCACCACGAACAACCTCAGCTTTTAAACCAACTAAAGTTGCCAAACGTTGATATAAAAGCGTAAAACCTTCGCAAACTGCTTTTTGAGAATCAAATGCCTTTTGCCATGTTTTATCCTTTAATGCTTCTAGCTGCTTTTGTTTTTCAGCTTCATTTCTGTAACTAAACCGAATTGACTTTGGCGGATTTAAGTAAGCTTTATAATCGTATTTAATATTCAAAGCAATCCAGCTGTAAATAGCTCGTGCTTTATCATGTTCTGTTGTAAAATCTTCCCGAATTCTTTCGGCCAGACTTTCTGTAGAACTAAAATGTTTGGGATATTTGAGTATAACATTATCAATCGCATCGTATTTTTGAGAATACGACAAATGCGGAAAGATAAAACTCAGGAAAAGGAATGTAAAGGCAATCTTTTTTAGGGTCATATATTAGAAACTAGACTTAATAATGTCTTTTAATTCCTTATCTAACTCCGTATTTGAGATTTTATTTTCCTCCAGATTAAAATTAGCATTGAAAGTTGGTAGTGAATAAGTAGCTTTTATTTGTGCACCATATCTTGGCAAAGCATTATTAGCGATTTCTAAAACCGAAGCTCCGCCTCTTGGTCCGGGAGAAGTTGCTAATAATAAAGTAGCTTTTTGCTGAAAAACTTCTTTCGTTATTCTGGAACTCCAATCAAACAAGTTTTTGAAAGCTGCAGAGTAATTTCCGTTATTTTCTGCTAAGGAAATCACCAAAACATCAGCACTTTCAATTTTTTTTAGAAAAGCTTTTGCAAGTTCATGCTGACCGATTTCTTTTTCTAAATCAACACTAAATAATGGCATTGCAAAATCATTCAAATCCAAAACTTCTACTTCTGCATTTTCAAATAAACTCGCTGCATAAGTCGCAAAATGTTTGTTGATAGAATGCTGACTGTTACTTCCTCCAAAGGCTACTATTTTCATGGTTTCTCTTTTTGTAATGTTTCTTCTATGGGTTCTTTTTTGGGTTTGTCGATTTCATAAATTTCTTTTGCTATTTCTACAGAATATTCATTTGGATAGATTTTTCCTCCATAAGACTTAGCATAGACTTTCGTAAATTCTGCTCCAAAGTAAAGAATTATTGCCGAATAATAAACCCAAACCAGAATTATTATAACAGAACCTGCCGCACCATACACAGAAGCAACCGTAGAACTGCCTAAATAAAAACCAATGGCAAATTTACCAATCATAAAAAGAACAGCTGTAACTCCTGATCCTATAAAAGCATCTTTCCATCTTATTTTTCCATCAGGCAATGTTCTAAAAATAATGGCAAAAAGAGTTGTAATACTCGCCAGGACAATAACTATGTTAACCACATAAAATAAATATACTGTACTCTCTGGAAAATATACTTTTAAACGTGAACTCAGTAAATCTAAAGTTGTACTTATAAAAAGACTGACCAACATTAAAAATCCTACAGAAGCAATCATAGAGAATGACATTAAGCGATTTTGAATGAATTTCTTAATTCCTTTGTCGGGTTTTGCACGTAATCCCCAAATAAAATTTATAGAACTTTGTATTTCAGCAAAAACTCCAGACGCTCCAATTAACAACATAACGATTCCAAATACTGTTGCAAAAAGATTATCGCCAGATAACTGCACATTTTTTATAGCTTCCTGAATTTGACTTGCCGCGCCATTACCTACCAAACCATTAATTTGTCCATACAATTCTCCTGTTACAGCTTCTTCTCCAAAAAAGAAACCACAAATTGTGATTATAATAATTAATAATGGCGGTAATGCAAATATGGTATAATATGCCAATGCTGCACTTAGCTTAATTGCATTATCATCGTTAAATTCTAAAAAGGTGTTTTTTAGAAGAAACCAAGTTTTGGAGAATATATTTTTAATTTTCATGTACTGTATTTTTGATATTCTCCCAAATTTAAGGAATTCCCAAAAATTTTGAATTGTTGCTTTTTGCACAAAAATTACATTTTAACCATGTTCAAAATTTCATTTGTAATATAAGTGTGTTATATGTGTAGTCCCTACGGGACATTTTTTAACGTATTTATTTCTTTGTCTACCAATATTTAATCTCTACGAGATACTTCTTGCGATTTTCTATTTATATCAAAAAAACTTTCGAAATTAATTCTGAATAAAATAAGTTCCTAAGGAATATCTCGTACAGATTAAATATTGGTAAAAAATATTACTGCCTGTATTTTTTTGTCCCGTAGGGACTACACTAATTTTAATCTTTTAAAACTAATTTATTTATAATGACAAAAAATCCCTTTATCATAAATTGTCCATAAACTTGCTTTTTGATTAGCCGCTTTTAGTGCGCAGTTTGCCCATGTATTACAAGTATAAAATAAGCTATAACTTCCTTTTGCTTCATAAAAAGCATCTTTCTTTCCATAGCTATAACCTTGAATCCATTCCGGGTTTGTTGGATTATTGAAACTTTCTGAAATATAAGCCACTAGTTTTTGATAGTTTTCTTTTGAAATCAGAATACGTTTACAATTTTCACCTTCTTTAAGTTGTTTAAAAAAAGTTGTGTGCATTGCCGATGAACTCACTCCGAAAATAGCTTTTAAAGCCGTACTTGCTTTTAAATCTGACCATTCTGGTGTATGCAAATAAAATCCTTTATCACCCCAACCAAAAGCTACAAATTGCATTAAACTATCTTTTGATTGCGTTTGGCTGAATTGAATCTCTTTTCGCCAATCTTTAATTTCTGTAGTAATCGGAACTACAATATCTGTGTGAACTCCGTTGGAAAGTATGTAAATAGGAATCGCATCTTTTTCGTCAACTTGTGCAATATCTGAATTGACGGTGATTTTAGAAATTAAATAAACAGAGATTACATAAAGAACAAGAAAAGTAATGATTCCGAGGATTGTCCAGCCTAGAAATTTGAAGGTCTTTTTTAGCATTTTGGTTGGTTGTTTTTAGGTTTATAAAATGGTGTTTTTTGTTGTAACCAATTTTTGAGCCAAAAAAATGATGGGACGCGGATTATACGGATTCGCCTACGCGAAAACACGGATTTAAACGGATTTTTTTTATTGTTTATTTTTTTTTGGATGTTTGTTTTCATTTTTGTTATTTCGAGCGAAGGGAGAAATCACACTAGGAGCTCCATTTAGAAACTCGCCAATCTTTGTCGAGTTACTTGCGGAGATTTCTCTCCCGAAGCTTCGGGATCGAAATGACAAACTAGACGAAAATTTTGTTATTAAAATAATAGCCCTAGCCCCGATAGAAGTGGAAATCCTTTTGTGGCAGGGTTCGACACAAAAGATTGAAACGGATAGCGGGATTAGCTCCTAAAAAAGATTTGCTTTTATCATAGAAATCGAAATGACAAACTATACGCAAAGAATAATTACATTTATTTTTTTTAGCATAAAAAAAACTGCTGAATCTCTCCAGCAGTTTTAGTCTATTTTCTTTACTCTTTATTCTTTCTTCTACTATCTAAAAAAGAAAAAATTAAACGTTAAAACGGAAATGCATTACATCACCATCTTTTACTACGTATTCTTTTCCTTCTACTTTGAATTTTCCTGCTTCTTTTGCTTTTGCTTCTGAACCGTATTGAACGTAATCTTCGTATGAAATTACCTCAGCACGAATGAATCCTTTTTCAAAATCAGTGTGGATAACTCCTGCTGCTTGTGGCGCAGTTGCTCCAATATTGATTGTCCAGGCACGAACTTCTTTTACACCTGCTGTAAAGTAAGTTTGTTGTTTTAATAACTTGTAAGCTGCACGAATTAAAACTGATGCTCCCGGCTCTGTTAATCCCATATCTTCAAGGAAAACCTGACGCTCTTCGTAGCTTTCTAATTCTGTAATATCAGCTTCTGCTCCTACTGAAAGAATGATTACTTCAGCATCTTCATCTTTTACTAATTCACGAACCTGATCTACATATTTATTTCCGTTTACTGCTGAATTTTCATCAACATTACAAACGTATAATACTGGTTTTGCAGTAATTAATTGGAAAGATTCCATTAAAACTTCTTCGTCATTACCTTGAGGAGTAATTGTACGAGCAGATTTTGCTTGTAATAACGCTTCTCTGATTCTGTCTAAAAGTGCTTTTTCAGTTTGTGCTTCTTTATTTCCTGTTTTAGCAGCACGATTTACTTTTTCTAAACGTTTTTCAACAGTTTCTAAATCTTTTAACTGCAACTCGATATCGATCGTTTCTTTGTCACGAATTGGGTTTACATTTCCGTCAACGTGAACGATATTGTCATTATCAAAACAACGTAAAACGTGAATAATAGCATTACACTCTCTAATGTTTCCTAAAAATTGGTTTCCAAGACCTTCACCTTTACTTGCACCTTTTACCAAACCAGCGATATCAACAATATCAACTGTTGCCATTTGTACGCGTTCTGGTTTTACCAATTCTTCTAATTTATTGATTCTTGGATCCGGAACGTTTACAACACCAATATTAGGTTCGATTGTACAAAACGGAAAGTTCGCACTTTGCGCTTTTGCATTAGATAAACAATTAAATAATGTTGATTTTCCAACATTTGGTAATCCTACAATTCCTGCTTTCATCTGTTGTTTCTATTTATTTTTTATTAGATCCTGATTCCCTCAGGTCTTATCATTAATGCTTCTACCTTAATATATAGGTGGTTACTTTACTGATATATAATTTATATCTGATTTTTTGTTTCTGCCAAAATGATATTTTTTGGCTTTAAAATTTTGCAAATATAAGATTTAATAGCTCGTAAGTGAAGTAAAAATGACGATTAATATAATTTAAAGCATGGTTGATAAAATAATTAAACTTTTTACTAAAATTTTGTTAAAAAATACTACATTTAACAACAATCAAAATGAAAAAATAAACCAAACTCACACAACCATGAGAAAAATTGCATTATTACTATTTCTATTAAACACAGCGTTTCTTTTTGCACAAAAAGAAGTTTCGGGAGTTGTAAAAGACAAATCAGGCGCACCTTTACCTGGCGTTAACATTCTTGAAAAAGGAACCACAAACGGCGTATCTACTGATTTTGAAGGTAGTTACAAAATAAAAGTTAAAGATGGCGCTACTTTAATTTTTAGTTATATTGGATATACTACTATTGAAAAACAAGCTACAAGTGGCGATGTTAGCATTGTATTAGATCAAAACGGCGGTCAGATTTTAAGTGACGTAGTAGTCGTTGGATCCAGAAATGCTAAAAGGACAGTTGTAAATTCGGCAGTTCCTATCGATGTTATCAATGTAAAAGATGTAACAACACAAAGCGGAAAAATTGAAATCAATCAATTACTGCAATATGTTGCTCCTTCTTTTAATGCTAACAAACAGTCCGGTTCTGATGGTGCTGACCACGTTGACCCTGCTTCTTTAAGAGGTATGGGACCTGACCAGACGTTGGTTTTGATTAACGGAAAAAGAAGACATCAATCATCTCTTATCAACTTATTTGGTACTCGCGGACGTGGAAATACAGGAACGGATTTGAACGCTATTCCGGTTGCGTCTATCAAAAGAATTGAAATTCTAAGAGACGGCGCCGCTGCACAATACGGTTCTGATGCCATTGCAGGTGTTATTAATATTGTAACTGCAGATAATGTAAATGAGTTAACAGGATCTGTAACTTATGGTGCTTTTAACACAGATGCAAAAGGAGACTTTTTACCGGGAACGCCAAATACTAAAGATTATAGATTGGACACAAAAGGAAATGGAAACTCTTACGGGAAAAACAAATCTCTTGATGGACAATCTGTAAAAGTGGCTGCCAATTATGGAGTTGCTCTTGGAACAAAAGGCGGTTATGCTAACTTTACAGGAGAATTTATCAATAAGGAAAAAACTTTGAGACCTGGCTATGATTTTAGAAAAGGCTTTGGTGATGCTCAAATTAACGGATTGAATTTCTTTGGAAATCTTGCCATTCCAATTGCTGATAAAACAGAATTTTATGCTTTTGGAGGAAGCAGCGTTAGAAATACTGATGCTTATGCGTTTACCAGAAATGACGGAGAAAGAGTTGTAGAGTCTGTTTATCCTGGTGGATATACGCCAAGAATTACCTCAAAAATTAATGACAATTCAATTGCAGCAGGAATTAGAACAGAAACTTCCGGCGGATGGAAAATGGATTTAAGCAATACTTTCGGAAAAAATAAATTTCATTATGATATTAAGGGAACAATAAATGCTTCTCTTTTGGACAAATCTCCTCTTGAATTTGACGCAGGTGGACATAGTTTACTTCAAAACACTACTAATTTTGATATTTCTAAAAACTATCCTGATGTTTTAAAAGGCTTTAATATTGCTTTTGGAACAGAATTCAGAGTAGAAAAATTCGAAATTTTTGCTGGTGAAGAAGGTTCATATACGACTTATGACACTAACGGAAAACCAATCACGGATCCAACGACTCAAAGTCCGCCAACAATTCCAAATCCTGATTATGACCCTACTGATCCTACATCTTCACCAACTATTGCGAGACCTGGAAGTTCTCAGGGATTCCCTGGATATAGCCCCGCAAATGTGGTAAATGAAAGCCGCACCAACTTCTCTTTATATACTGATGCTGAGTTAGATGTAACTGAAGCTTTAATGGTAAGTGGAGCTGTTCGTTTTGAAAATTATAGTGATTTCGGAAGTACTCTAAACGGAAAATTAGCTTCAAGACTTAAAATCACAGATCATATTAATGCGAGAGGTTCTATTAGTACAGGATTTCGTGCTCCATCATTAGCTCAGGTTTATTATAATTTACGTTTTACAAACTTCAATGCCGGCGGTGCAACCGAAGTACTTTTGGCACCAAACGATAGTCCGGTTACGAGAGCTTTCGGAATTCAAAAATTAAACGAAGAGAAAGCTGTAAATGCTTCTTTGGGTTTCACCGCAACTTTTGGAGATTTCACAGCTACGGTCGATGGATATTATATTAAAGTAAAAGATCGTATCGTTCTTACCGGATATTTTGATGCAAAACCATTGAATTTAGGAGTTGACAAAGCTCAGTTTTTTGCAAATGGTGTAGACACAAGTACTCACGGTTTGGACTTAGTTTTCTCTTGGAAAAAATCATTTGATTTTGGACAATTTGGAGCAACTTTTGTTGGAAACATTAACGACATGAAAATTGACAATGTAAAAAATGGCACTTTACCAGCAGATATTTTCTTCGGAAGACGTGAAAAAGCATTTTTATTAGCTTCAGCTCCAGATAGTAAATTTGGTTTAAACCTAAATTATTCTATACATAAATTTGATGCAGGTCTAGCCTTTACACGTTTTAGCAAAGTAGTTTTGGTGGATTATAATGACGAAGACGATGTTTACAATCCAAGATTGGTAACTGATATAACTTTAGGTTACAAACTAAGCAAAAGCCTAAAATTAAGTATTGGAAGCAATAACTTATTCAACGTTTATCCTACTAAACAAGATGAACAAGGTAATACAGAAGCTGGTGGATATTGGGACGCCGTACAAATGGGTTTCAGCGGAGCGTACTACTATGCAAGACTTGGATTTAATTTCTAATACAAATAAGAGTTAAAATGTGCTGCTAAGCACTAAATATTGGTAGTTTTTGTAGATTCGAAATACGTTAGCGTGCCGTAGGTACGCAACAAAACGATAACTATTGCGTACCTACGGCACGCTAAATCGATAACGATTACTGTTTTCTACCAATATTTAGTGCCTAAAGGCAAAATTGTAGATTAAATATTGATTGATATTTCTAACATAATTATGTTCTCCTGAGCAAGGCTTCGACTTCGCTCTGCCAGACAAAAAAAATCCTGAGCCAAAAACTCAGGATTTTTTATATAAAAACGTTTCACATTTCATATTTCACAATCAACAATTAACAATTAACAATCAACAATTAATAATTATCAAACTACATTTTAAATTCCAGCGAACTTACAATTGCTCTTTCTTCATCTGTCGCTGTAAATCCAGAAATATCCCAGTAATTGGTTAGAATTTTATTCTTTTTATTAAAAAGTGATTTCTCTTTAAAGACATCACTTTCGCTATACGTAAAATTGTTTCTATTGAAATTTGTCGTTACAAAATTATTCCTAACCTGAATATTTTTGACTTTATTGTCTTTTAATATCAAATCATACGCTATTTCTTCATTAGAACTCAGTAAATAATAATCTAAACCATCTGTTCTGTAATTCACTTTTACAAAAGATCTCGTGATGTGTTTAGAACCTACGCTTGGTTTTTCTTCCGTTTCAGGAATATTTCCAGGAGCAATAGTAATTGTAAATTCAATAATTAGTTTTTTCTCCGGATCGTAAGTAATTTCAAAACTGTCAATAGCTTTTTTTGATTTATTCAAAGGTGTAGCCGTCATGACATAATAGTTTTTGTTTTTGGGATGTCCTTTGGTTATAAAATCATATTCTTTTTTTGTTTTTGGATCCAAAAGAGGATCGAAGTACTTAAAATTAGAATAATTCTCCATTATGTTATTCAAATTATAACCTTTTAAATCAGCACTTACATCTGTTTCTAATAAACCGTAAGATCTATTTTGCTCCACTAATAAAGTTGTGTTAACCTTTTTTTGGCGGGCAACAAATTGAAAGTTAACCAAACCATCATTATAATATGAATATTTATTATCCAGCATAAAAAACTCTCTTACAAAAACTTTAAGTCGGTATGAATCTGCTAATTTTTGTCTTGAATTTGAAACAATTTTACTGAGTATTTTAAATGGTTTTTCTTTTGATACTACAATTTCATCTAGTTTATTGTTGTTGCTTTTAAGATAAACTACGAACATATCTGGTTTTAAAGCTCCCCAACGAAGTGTCACTTTTTCATAATTAGTTTCAGAAACCTGAATATTTGAAGCTCCGCTTAGCATAAAAGTTACTTTACCGTCGTGATTACTTATTAACGTTTGTTTCGTTTTCATAATAAGCACGGCAGCATTTTCAATTGGCAATTGTGTTTCGATATCTTTCACAACAATTGAATACTCAACTTTTTGAGCAAAAACGCCAATATTAAAGCATAAAACAAATAAAAGTATCAGTCTCTTCATAAGCAATTATTAAAATTTACCGACCAAAAACACTTAAGCATTATAAAATCATCATCAAATTAACTAAAATAAAACATTAAATACCAGTATTATACGAAAAAATTATATTAAAAAAGCGACAAAAAAAATCCTGAGTGTTTAAACTCAGGATTTTTACTTACCTATTTGAGGTAAATAAAATTATTCACCGTGTAAAAACGCTTGTCTATTCAACAAGGTTTCTTCATCTTCTACGTGATTATCATCTGGTATACAACAATCTACAGGACATACAGCCGCACATTGAGGTTCATCATGAAAACCTTTACATTCTGTACATTTTCCAGGAACGATGTAATATACTTCATCAGAAATTGGAGTTTGAGCATCACCAGCATCAACCTCAGTTCCGTCAGGTAAAATTACTTTTCCAGAAAGACTAGTTCCGTCTTTATATCTCCAATCATCAGCTCCTTCATAAATTGCTGTATTTGGGCACTCTGGTTCACAAGCCCCACAGTTTATGCATTCGTCAGTTATAATTATTGCCATTTTGTTCTTGGTTACGAGTTAAAAGTCTTAATGTTTCAAAGTCAAAAAAAGACATTCTTAGCTTTTGACTTGATGACTTTTGACTTTCGACTTATTTATCCTTATTTTTGTGCAAAATTACAATCAAAACTCTTCATAAACAAACATTATGACATTAGAAACAAAAAAAAGTGTTTTTGTTGAATTAGGGAATTTCTTAAAACAATTCTCAGAAAAGGAAACAATTAAAAAATCGGATGTTTTACACAACGATTTATTTTTTGATGATTTCGAAAAGCTGATACATTTATCGCAATCTCATAATGGCTGGTATACACCTGAACAAGTGTATTTTGCAATAAAATCATGGGCAGACGCTTTAACGGAAGAAAACATTGACAAATGGCTTTCTAAATATACCTCTGAATTTTCTCAGGAAGACAAAAAAGAAAAAACTGTTGCTTTAATATTGGCAGGAAATATTCCGCTAGTAGGATTTCACGATTTTTTATCGGTTTTGATTACCGGAAATAAAGCTTTAATCAAAACATCTTCAAACGATCAGCATTTATTACCGTTTTTAGCCAAGTATTTAATTGCTGTAGATGAAAATTTTAAAGATAAAATCACTTTCGTGGAAGGCAAACTGGAAAATTTTGACACCGTAATTGCCACCGGAAGCAATAATACAGCACGTTATTTTGAATATTACTTTAAAGACAAACCTTCAATTATTCGAAAAAACAGAAATTCGGCTGCCGTTTTAAACGGAAAAGAAACGAAGGAAGATTTAGAAAATTTAGGTGAAGATATTTTTAGATATT